>JAJDBS010000045.1 GCA_029261235.1 Nitrospirales bacterium | reverse complement strand
GGCGACCCGTTTTCTCCGAATGGGTCTTGAAGCCCAGACCTGAAAGATCCAGATCGTCCACGAAGACATCGATGACCCGCACCGAGCTGTCCTCGGCGATGAAATCATCCAATCGTTCGGGAAACAACGTCGCTTGGTGGCGATCGTCGCCTTGAATAAATCCGCTCATCACAGACACCTCCGTTCGAAAGGTGCAGTATACCTTCTTGCTGAGTTTTCACACAGCCTGGGCCAGGAGCGGGCATCATAAAAGTGAGTAAGTGGCTACGCATTCTCATAGAACCAATTTAATACTTCATTCACATTCTTATCAGGGGGAAATATGGGGTAGAAAATTTTTTTAATGACTCCATCTTTTGTTATCAGTGTTAATCGTTTGTAGAGTTCCATTTTATCTACTTTAAATGTGGGTAGCGAAATCCCAAGCTTTAATTGCATTGCTTCATCACTAAGTAACTCAAATGGAAGATGTAGGCGCTGCTTCGCTTCTAATTGGTAATCCCTATTTTGTGTGCTTAGGCCATACAGACTCGCTTGCCATGTTTGTAATTCTGCATAGTGGTCGCGAAATGAACATGCTTGTGGTGTGCAGCCTCTCGCACCGGGTATAGCATCCCAACCATCGGGTAAACGCACATCGGGATTTCCAGTCATTGGGTATATGTAAATAACAAGATATCCTAGAATTGAGCCAAGGTTTATTATTTCCCCATTTGTTGCCAGCAAACGAGTTTTGGGTAATTTTATATTAATCAAATGACTCGCAGCACCATCATCTAAAGGAATGGGGAGATTTTCTGGTAACGAATCTAGGCTCATTATTGAAATACTTTCTAGTAATTACGTTCGTTGCGTATCTTTATTTTCCAAAAGAACCGCTTTGGGTCGGCAACGACCATGTCGACTGTCAGCCAAAAAGCGGTCACTCGTTTTAGTGCGACAAAGCCTTTTCTGGATGTAGCCCCAAATGTCCGGGTGATGGTTCGCCTTTGGGTTCACCGAGAAATAGCCCAATTTGTGTTCGAAACCGCTCGACGGCGGCACGATCGGACATGAACTGTCCGAAGGCTGTCGGGTCTCCGTTGTCATATTCCCAGATCGGAAGATAGCCTGCGGGAGGCGGCACATCGATTCTGACTGACCACATGTACCAGACCTTGCTTTGCGTGTCCTTGTCGAGCAACCAGTTGAGGTAGAGCTTCGCCGCTTCCGGGTGCTTCGCCTCTTTAAAAATAGCCGCCTGTTGCGCCCAAGACACGAACGGGTCCTTCTCTGGTAGCACAAAGCGAGAAACGGTGTCTTTCCACGGGATCAACCCACCGTCGGTTGAGAAGGTCGCTTCGGCCTTCCCGCTTTCGACGTCATCCGCTGGTGCTTGAGTCCCACGGACATACATCGGCTCTTGTTTCGCAAATGCTTCCACATACTCCCAGCCGTATTTGTCGACTACCTGTTTAAACCAGAACAGTACCGCGTCGTCATCGGTGGGATAGGTGACAACGATCTTACCCTTGAGATTGGGGCGCAAATAGTCCTTGGCTTCAGTCGGCCATTCGGATTTCGGGATCAGCGTGCTGTTGACCACATTGCTGAAGGCATCCACGAAAATACCTGTAAAGTAGCCATCGTCATCGCGAAATTCTTTGTAGATGGCATCCCACCCAGCTGGTTTATAGGCCTGAAGCACTCCTTCTTGTTTCCAACGTGGGAAATCCTGGAGTGTCTGCAGCTGTGCGACATCGGGAACCAATGTTCCAGTCGCAAGCTGAAAGTCGATCCGAGCATCGTGAAACTTGGAATAGTCCACAATGATATCAAGCGTCATACCAGGGAAACGATCCTCGAAATCTTTTTTCATGCCGTCCTGCTGTCCCGCCGTATCTCCACCCGCATAGACGATAAGACGCCCACTCTCGACCATGGCCGCTTTGTGCAACTCCTCAAGTGACCGCGTTTCAGTCACAACTGGTTCCTGCGCATTGGCTGCCGGTGGTACCGTAACACTCGCCAGGATGGTGAGACCTGCGGCCGTGAATAATGCGAAAGCCGCCGCACTTCGTGTTTTCATAATATTGGGATACTTCATGCTCAACGCTCCTTAGTTTTCTTTTGTTCACTGTTCAAAGATGGCCAAATAACCGTGGCGTTTGGTGCGATGGCTATACGACATTGCTGTTGAGTTCTCCATTGGCGATTTTGGGTCGTTTTGAGTCGGTTAGCCGGAAAACTTGGTCGTGTGCTTACCCGACTAACTGGTATCACACCAAATCAAATACCTCGGCACGGCTTACATTGTCTTCACACATTCCATGCTATTATTCCTCGTATTCTTTACCACGACCAGAAAACAGGAGCATGACTGTCATGAACGAGCAGCTGGAACAGAATAAGAAGAATGCCCAAGCCTTTTACGATTTGATGTTTAATCAATGTAAGCCCGCTGAAGCGATAGAGCGATATGTTGGCGACACCTATATCCAACATAACCCTCTTGTCGCTGATGGGAAGGAGGCGTTCATTACGTTTTTCGAAAGAATCGCAAAGAATTACCCTGGCAAGCAAATTCAATTTAAACGTGTCATCGCTGAAGAGAACCATGTTGTTCTTCATTGTTATCAAGAATGGCCAGGGTATGATGATTACGCAAGTATCGACATATTCCGCTTTGATGGAAACGGAAAAATAGTTGAACATTGGGATGTCTTGCAAATCATCCCAGAAACATCAGCTCACGACAATACGATGTTTTAATGAGGCTGAGGTAGTTCTGAGTAGGGGGAAAGAGCTTGTTCTCATCTTGGAGGTGCAGAAGAATATATTTGTTCTGGGTGTTCTATTTCGGTATCGCTTCCAAAATTTGAGATTTCAAGGCTGTCGCCAATCCCTCTTTCAAATATCCTTTTCGCAAGGTGAGATACGTGGTGCGCTGAGGTCTTTTGCCGGAGAACGTTCGCAAGAGCTTCTTTTCTTTCGGATGCAGTTTTCGCGTTGCAATATACGGCAACAGCGTATAGCCGAAATTTTCTTACACCAATAACCTGAGTGACTCCAGATTTCCAATCTTAAAATTTAGATGTCCCGGTAACTGTGCCACATCCTGTCGAAGGCTGCAGGTGCTGATCATAGCATCGCTTCAGCAATGTCCCTTTTCCAGCAACCAAAGATCAGTCAAACAGACATCGCCGATTGATACCTGCTTCTTTTTCAGTAACTTCTTGTCTTTATGGGCAAATAGTAGAAATTCTTCGTCGTACAATCTTTGCTGACGAAACCGCGCCTCATCTTCCTTTGTGGCTAGGATGGCCGCATCAAGGTCTTCATATTCTAATTGCTAGAGACAGGTGTGAGTCGTCATCTCAGAAATGCTGAGATCGACTTGAGGATAGGTGTGGTTAAACGACTTGAGGAACCAAGGCACCAAATACGGAGAGATGGTTGGAATGCCCCCGACGCTCAGGTCACCCACGAGCCCGTGTTGTTGCGGCTGCACGATTTCAGGAATCCTCAGGGTTTCGTTCTGTAAAACTTTGGCTTGTTCAATAATGCGCACCAATCTTTGTGAGGCGAATGGGTGATGGTGATCGATCAAAAATGACGACACCCAACTCCTCCTCGAGTTTGTGAAGTTGTGTGCTGAGGGCAGGTTGACTGACACAACACGATTCCGCCGCACCACTGAAACTTCTCTCCTTAGCCACCGCCAACATCTATCCGATTTGAGTCAAGGTCATGAATCCATCTTTTGATGATAGATAAAAACTATCATGTCATAGAAATATAGTATTTTACTTATCATGCGATGTTTGCGATATATACAACATCGCTACCGAAGAACAAAGAAAAAACATCCTGAACACTACAACAAGGAGAATCTTTCATGTCCAAGCCAACACTCACCACATCCTCTGGGATGCCTCTGTCCGATGATGAAAACAGTCTGTCTGTTGGCCCAAGGGGGCCCTTAGCGCTTCAAGACCATCATCTACTGGAAAAACTTGCCCATTTCAATCGTGAACGTATCCCAGAGCGGGTGGTTCATGCGCGAGGGTCTGGGGCGTATGGCACGTTTACTGTCACCAACAGTCTCAAGGATTTCACCTTGGCCAATTTCCTGCAACAGGAAGGTGAACAAACCGAGGTCTTTCTTCGGTTCAGCACGGTCGCAGGGGAACAAGGGTCATCCGATATGATCCGAGATCCCAGGGGGTTTGCCATGAAATTTTATACGAAAGAGGGGAACTATGATGTCGTGGGCAATAACACGCCGGTCTTCTTCTTGAGAGATCCCCTCAAGTTTCCAGATTTCATTCATTCTCAAAAACGTTGCCCAATGCGAAATGTCACCAATCCGGATGCCGTATGGGATTTTTGGGCGCAAAATCCTCAGTCATTACATCAAGTCACCATCCTCTTTAGCGATCGAGGCCTTCCCAAAAGTTTTCGTCATATGAATGGATACGGATCTCACGCGTTTAGTTTTTGGAATACGAAGGGCGAACGGTTTTGGTTTAAATGGCATTTCAAAACCAATCAAGGGATTCAATGTTTGACGAATGATGAAGCGGGAGAAATTGCCAAACATCGTCCATGGGCGGCGCAGGAAGATCTGTTCGATTCTATCAAACGCCAGGAATACCCTTCATGGACAGTTCATGTTCAGGTCATGCCGGAGCAAGAGGCAGAGAAACATCCGTGGACGTTTGACATCACGAAAGTCTGGTCTCATAAGGATTACCCGCTGATGAAAGTTGGGAAATTAGAGCTCAACAAGAATCCGAACAATTATTTTGCTGAGGTGGAGCAGAGTGCCTTGTCTCCATCAAATTTTGTTCCGGGAATCGGCCCTAGCCCCGATAAAATGCTTCAGGCACGATTATTTGCGTACCCCGATGCACATCGCTATCGACTCGGCGCGAATTATAATAGCCTTGAAGTAAATCGCCCGCATGCCAGTGACGTCCAGAACTATCAACGGGATGGACAGATGTGTCCGTATCAAAGTGGTCAGAAAAATTACGGGACCTATGACAATGCCACGTTTGATGGGCAAGACCACCCGAGTAGTGACGTCATGTATAAGGAACCATCATTGAAGCTTTCTTCTGCCGCTCTTGATCGATTTGATCACCGTGAAGGCAATGATGACTATATTCAAGCGGGAAATTTATTTGCAGTCATGGACGAGACTCAACAGAGGCAGCTGGCATCGAATATTGCCGGATCACTCAGCGGAGCGCGAAAAGATATTCAAGAGAGAATGTTGCCACACTTTTTTAATGTGAGCGAAGAATATGGCAATTTAGTGAAAAACGAACTACACCACCAATAATACACGAAGGGAAGATCTGACGAGACAATATCTCTGTCGTGCCCAGGCCATTTACTGATCAAGCAATGTATCACGGCTCAGTAAAGGGTCTGGCTCGACACGAGCATTGATTCCCGTTTGACGGAATGGAATCACATCCCGGGAAAGACTATAGTCCAAGTGCCGTGAGATCCAACTGCCCGTCGTGCACAGGTGGGCACCAGAAGTAGCTGCCAGAAATAGGGTGTGTGAATCGAAAGAGCGCATCGGGGATCCCATCTTCAGCACCGATCATTCGATTGAGCAACGCTTCGAACGCATCGAACGATTGCCCAAAGGCGACAAACACTAATCCCTCACGTGTTTCGTCTGCCCACGGCATAGACCGCCGGAGAATAAACGCTTCTGGGTCAAAGCTCTCTTGCGCCGTTCTCTTCACATGGGCTGACAGCGGAGCATCGTCAATTTCTTCGTTACCGTTTTTTCGGCGTCCGATGGTCTGATCTTGTTCTTCGCCCGTCATGGATTCAAAGTGCTGAAGGTCATGAACCCACTGCTGAACAGCCACGAAGCTTGAACCATCAAGCCCCTTGCCCTGTCCCTGTACAATGGCAACCTCTGCCGCTTTCTCTCCCGTGGGATTTTCCGTTCCGTCCTCATACCCTGTGAGATCAAGACTGGGTCCATACTGAAAGGCATCGATCACGCTCTCTAAACGAAAGGCAGGCGAAACCGTGCGTTGAATGGCTCTCGTCTTATGGACCAGTTCCCCTCGATCTCCACTTCTCAGCCAACACCATAACGCCGCCGGGGTCGAGGGTACGTCAAAGCCCTTCCCTGCATAAGGTGCAAACGTTCGCAGTCCAGTGATGTTGCCACCCAATTGAAGAATGCAGGAATGGCCAAAGCCAAGCACGACATTTTCTCCATCAATCATTCCACATAAAGACTGCAAAACGCTCAGATGCTCTGAATCTGGCTTGAGAGAGAAAACCAGATATCGTGCCAGTTTGGGAACGGAAGCAAGAATGCCAGGTTGGACGTTATTCATTTTCCTAATTTACCGTATCGGCATCGTTGGTGGATAGAGGTGTAGCCTGATTGGCCATGAGAACCTTTTCAGGGTGCTTTATTGGTGAGAAGAAAGCGACAGCTTCCTTCTTTCCGATGACATCCCCTTCCTTGAATTGAGGCTCAGTCGAATTCCATTGAATTCGTCCTACGATGGTGGTCACATCGTTGTCCCATGAAGCTTGGAAACCTGGATCAAGGGTAAGAGCCCTATCAAGAGTATTTGATTGTCTGAAGGTGAAGCTATTGTTACGTGAAGGCTTGGCAAGTTCCAAGTTCATGGAAAGTGCAACCTCAGTGAGGCTTAACTGGGGTTGAACGATTTCTGAATCCACGATGAAGTACTCATATCCTGTATCTGTGGTCAAGGTGAATAGGTCCTGTGCCAAAGCTGGACCTGCGCTGACACTCATCAGGAGCGCAATCAGACTGACTCGCAGTAGCCTCGGGGTTACTCGGTAGCTGGGTTGAGTGACTGGTGATGGTGAGGCTAGCGGTCCGCGTCCATAGCGTGTAACAAAAAATGGCACGGTGATCACGAAAAGAGTTGCCAGAAAGAGGATTGATCCGACATCACGAAAGCTTTCCATTGTAGGCTCCTTATGTTTGGCATGAGACGATTACTTGTCTGGAAATTTTCTTCATCCTAGTATACAGAACTGTATACTTCATGCCTTTTAGTCACCTGAGGTTTGCTTTTATTACAATCCCTTCTGGGAAAAACTCGTATGCCTTGTATTCAGAAAGCCGTTTCGTCGTCTAGAAAGTGGGCTTGGTTTTGATTCGCTAACAATCTTAGCTACTCCCGATGCTTTGATTTCATGGGAGACGACATGACGACCGACAAGTAACGCTCCGAACAGCAGATTAAACCTGTCTTTCCTCATACAATTGATTCAAAGCCTTCATCAGAATCAGAAGAACTTCTTGTCTTGACCGAGGAATGGCTCTTCTTTACTTTAAGTCTTGCAAAACTTCGTACGACACGTCGTAGTCACTGTTCATACTTTTATGCTCTCACGTAAGGAGACTTCCTATGCTCACCAAACCATTGAGTTTGATCATTCTCATTTGCATTACAACTGTTTTGGCAAGTTGCACGGGAGTGCGTCATCATACCGAACAAGGTTTTTCATATACAGACATTCAGATGGACACGACCTCTGCTCGTACAGGTCAAGGCTCAACCATTCAATTCAAAGGCACTCCTTTACCATTGAGTGGCATGTCCATTCAGGTTGGGGACACACTGCGATCCGTCAAATTAGCGAAAGGAGACTTATCTCTTACGGATGTCACCGACACCGGAGGATCCGTTCGACTCATCAATGTCGTTCCTTCACTTGATACCCCTGTCTGTGAACAACAGACGCATTATTTGAGTGAGAAAAATCAGGGATTGGATCAACAGGTGACACTCATCACCATCAGTGTCGATACGCCATTCGCACAAGATCGTTTTGCCAAGGAAGCGGGCATCAAGAATGTGAAATTCTTATCTGATTTTCGTGGTGGGGAATTTGGCAAAACCCATGGGCTCCTTCTAGCAGGTCCGCATGTCTTAGCCCGAGCTGTCCTCGTCGTGGACGGGAAGAATGTCGTCCGACATCTCCAAGTGACGCCTGACTTAGCTCATATGCCCGATATGGAGAAAGCATTTCAAGTTGCACGTACCTTGGTCAACGAAAAAGGCTAAGCATTCCAAAGAAATTGCATTCTCTTGTGTATGGAGAATTTCTAACCAAGCAGCACAAGGAATAACTAGCGTGCGAGCCCAATTTCCAAGAACAGGCTTAGTCAGACTTTGTCTCGAACGAGGTGCTGCCTGAACGACCAACGTCGTTGATTGAATAGGTGATGGAATGGGAGGTCGCTTGTCATCGACCTCCCACCCACAACAAGCATCACACTTCAACACACTCTCGATCACGGTGCATGATAATATTCTTCTGAGATTACCGCTTCCTCTGTATTCCAAATTTCCCGAATGCCGAATTACAGGTCAAATCTGTTTTTAACGAATATATCATTCCCCAGATCCTCGAATTCGGCCAGACGACAGGAAAACGGACAAGTAACACTTCCAACAACAGACTTCTCCCATACTCAGCAAACCAACCAGAGATCTCGCAGAAGAACGCGAGATCTCTGGTTATCAAACCTTCGACTTCATGCAACTCTAGGAATCACGTTACGTTACCGATCATCCGCATCTCGTGGGACTGACGCTTCTACGGCAGGATCCACCAACGTTAATTCGCCACTCGCCACATAGGCACGCGTGCTTGGTGCGAAGCGTGGAGCGAGCAATCCATCATTCAATTCGCGCGTAATCGCAAAGCGATTAAACTGACGAGGTGAGAGATAGAGTCGTCGATTCGAGAGGCCATCAGATTCTTCCGTGACATCCGTTTCGGCAAACGACAACGCCCCATCACCATCATCATCAATTCTCGCGATTTCCTGAGCGTACGAATCAAACAGTCGTTGCCCAATGTCTGTGATCTCAGGCTCAAAAGTCGTCACGCGAACAAACACATTGAGTAAGACTTCTTCCGTTAACTTACTCGGAATGAATCGAAGCCGTGTTTCGCGTTGATCTGGAAATACGATCCCTGGGTCCCGCTCTGTACGATCAGGATCGCGTGGGTCATCTGGGTTATCACCTAAATCACGGCTGTCATTGCTGATACCTGATGGACCTGAGCCTGGAACGACCGATGCTCGGGCATACTGCAATCCAGCATCAAACGTTCCCGGAACACCCCCAGTAAATGGCAATTCATAGTGAGGAAATACCCAGTTAGTTGCTGAATTGAATTCCCAATAGGCATGGACATCGCTTTGTTGTAAGGCATTAAAGGCCCCAATACTGACAGGGAAGGGTACCGTGTTGTTCTGTCGAGACGGATCTGGGAACAAGTCACCTGCGGATGGCAACCGGACCGTGTTGCCATCGTTAGTAAAGAAATTCCCAGGCACATTATTGCCAGTTCCCAATGCGGCCATCGCTGCAGCATCGGCAGAGGTCATGGTGCCATATTGCGGTGTGCCATCCGGACGCAACACGTCTGAAATTTCTGGCACCTTAATATCACGGATCATCCACCCTTCGTACCACCCGGATTCATTGTTGATGACAAACAATCCTGAGACATCCGTCCACATGTCGATAAAGGCTCCTGGGTCATCAGGGTCAGTCGGCAACCCTTCTTTGGGTTCTAGCGCGACCCGAACGGCTCCAATTGTAGGGATCCCGCCATTGGCGGCATTCGCTCCCGTTTGGATGGCTTGATCGTTGATGCCGGGAATCCGACTTGACCAGATGTTTGGCTGGAAACTTGTCGTATCAAGTAGGTAGTACTGAAAGAGCTGACTCGCGTCATCAGCTTCCGCAAACGCAGTTTGCGGGGAATAGGTATGCGGGCGAACTTGAAGCTCAACAAGTCGTTGTTTGAGAGGCGCGGGGAGGTTCACGATGTCCCCGCGTTTTTTGAATTCTACAAGGTCTCGAATCTCTGGATTTCGTCTGTCTCTTCGTCTTTCCCTGCGGTTTTCCCGTCTTTCTCTTCGGTCCTCTCGAATAGATCTTCGATCGTCTCTACTTCCTCTTCTCTGACCGTCATTTCTGATGAGTAGCGGTTGAATTTGAGCATCGTTATAAATAAACGTGCCATCTTGAGACGCAGCTTGTGTTGTACCAGTTACTATCAGAGAACCACTCAATGCGGCCAATGCCATCATGGCACTGGCTCCGCTAAAGAGATGAGATTCGTTACGTTTCATGTGAAATTCTCCTGTCTGTGGTGAATACACGTGTCGTTTTTTGTATTCTTAAAAAATGGTCTTTCTGACGGATTCACTTCTCCTATGCTCTCTGAAGAAACCGTCATTTTATGAAATTGTAAATGCCATACAATCGCCCTCCTTGCGATCAGCATGAATAAAGGGTGGTCTTTTAGCGTGGCACCTTTAACGTGCGTTTCTCGTTACTTAGGTGTCATTGCTCTCGAATAGTTGTGCCATGCTTACGTCATCGAATGATGTGCAGATGAAGAAAAAAAGAGGATAATGAAATGATAAGAAGTTGATGAATTCCTAATGTGGCATGAAGATAAATAATTGTGCGCTAAAAAAGTTGAACAGAGAATTTCTGTCAATATTGAATTTTAGTAGCGTGCATGGGACCTGGCTGAAGGAAAATGAACAACTCACGACATTGTTCGCCTTGTCACAGGCCTAGTGGGTTCAAAGGTGATCGTTCATTTCCCCTTGATCAGGAGTCCTTGAGTGAATGTACTGATCAGCGCAATCACCGTGATTGAGTAAATTGGAATACTGTTTGGTGTAACTTGATTTTCTGTTGCGGCCTCGTTGCCAAGCTGCAAGACCAACGAGTCCCGTTCCAAGGAGGAGCATGGTGTTTGGTTCTGGAACTGTCGCTGGATTTGTCGTCACGTTATCAATGACACCTCCACTGACGGTAATGCGTGCAATCGGGTCATTGGTTAAACCGGTGAAAGTCACGAAGTTATTCGGATCGGCAAAAAAAGTCCTATTATTACTGCTTACTGTCCCAATCGATTGGCCAGAAACTCCAAAGGCCTCTGCTGCGAAGGTTGGAACACCGGGATTAATAAAGAAAAACCCCACAGATAGTGCAGGTGTGCTGAGAGTCAGTTGCCCAAGCGCACTCGCATTGGATGTACTAAATGAATAGGCTGCTGGTCCTGAAGCGTAGAAATTAGGAATTCCTAAGTTGATGACTTCTCCTCCAGTAAAACTCACGTCTCCAATCGAAAACATGGTATCGCCAACTGCAGCGTTCGTCGCACCACCAGGTGATCCGCCGATATTCAAGATGCCCTCTTGAAAGGAAAATTCAATAGGCGTTGATAAGGCCCAGGCTATAGATATCTGCGAACCCATCACCACACATATGACAAAAAGAACAGAAAGGCTTTTGTTATATCGCATCGTTGCTGCACTCCATTTCGAATGTATCTGCGTTATTAAAAGTTAGAGTGGTATGTGCCTGTTCTTTTCATAAGGACGCCGTCATGATTGCATTACCTCCCGTTGAGATGGACGAACGTCAGATACTACCTAGCTGATGAAGCATCTCAGAGGAAGTATGCGGTTGCATGAATCACGAAGAAGATACGCGGAAATTTAATTACTGTTGTTGTAACAATACTCTACGCTTGGAGGACCTAACTATAGTTAGGGATCCAGGAATTATGTGGAAGAGTCCAAAACTAATGAGGAGGAGTTGATGGATGTGTTGAGTGATGTGTTGAGTCGGTTGCGGTTAAAGGGCAGTATTTTTTTGCATGCAGAATTTCAAGCTCCATGGGGAATGGATATCCCAAAGGGTCATATGGCTATTCTTCATATCATAACCGTGGGGTCTTGTTGGCTTAAAAAGCCTGGTCATGATCCCGCCATCCGCCTCTCTTGTGGCGATTTGGTATTATTTCCTCGAGGTGATGCTCATCGTTTGTTACATAATATTCAAGGGGCTGCAACTCCTGCCGCAAAGATACTCTCATCCGTTACTCCTTTGAACGACGGGCCGTTACAATTTGGAGGGAAGGGGAAGCTGACACGGTTTCTGTGTGGAGAATTTGAATATGACTGGAGCACTGATCATCCGCTCCTTAAATCCTTACCCGATATGATTCATATCAAGGGTTCAGATTCGCAAGAATTTTTATGGTTAACCAATGCGAGTCATTTATTACAGAACGAAGCGGATTCTAAACGCCTTGGTTCATCAGCTATTTTGGATCGATTGGCTGAAGTGATTTTCAGCCAGATTCTAGGAGTGTATATTCAAACAACTCCGCTAGAGAAAGGGTTTCTTGCTGCACTGAAGGATGGGACTTTGTTGAAAGCCTTGAAACTGATTCATGGAAAATCAGCATATAAATGGACTATTGCTGAGCTAGCCAAAGAATGCGGTACTTCAAGATCGGGGTTGGCTAGTCGATTTAAAAAATCCGTAGGCGAAACTCCCATCAACTATTTGACTCATTGGCGGATACAAAAATCACAAGATTCGTTGAAGAACTCACGAAATTCTACCGCGCAAATCGCTGAGGAAGCCGGCTACCAATCTGAATCGGCTTTTTCTATTGCGTTCAAAAAGATAACAGGGAAAGGGCCTGGCCAGTTTCGTCGAGACATGCAAGTAGCATTCTGAAAAATTTCGTGTTGTAGTGTACAGAGTTATTTAACATGACTTTCCAGTTTTCTAAGATATTGAACCGGTGGTTCGAAGTTCCTCTATCGGTCTCGACCATATTTCCACTGATCTGTACATGATTATCTGGCATCCGTTCTTTAGCGTTTCAATCATTCCATACGCGAGAATGGTATCGGAAACTTTGGTGAAGCCCTCCACATTCGCTCTTTCTTGAATTCAAAACTCCTTAATATGTCTTAGGGCAATCAAATCGTCCTGATTTAGTACACTTAGGCAGTTCTTCATTCGTTTTTTAAGGAGATAAGAGCATTCAATATCACTGCAAGCCGCGAGAAATGAAGCATGAGCATGTATTCCGCTTTTATTTATTGAACTATGGAGTGTGCCTTCTCCCTGACGAAACGAGCGGGATTTTTGAACACTCTTTTCAAGAATTCAAAGACGATAGAGTGCCAAATTTACACATCACTACCAGTCTTTCACTGACCTAGAAGTCTAAATGGCTTAAACGAGAGTGAGGCCAAGACCAGGCTGGCTACTGAGGGATTGGGAATCGAGTGTTCCGCCTTTGCCGAATATGAGGGGAGTGTCGGTGATGTCATGCTCGAGCAGATATGTACCGAAAGCTCCTTCCTGAGCCAGGAGATTTTTGCGGGATTGATTGGCGACGGTGAGCGCAGCTCGAGTGAGGATACTGGTTTCCCCGACTTGCGCACCAAGAATGATCGGAATGCCTTTTGTCTTGGCATGCTCGGCAATTTCCAACGACCGGAGAATTCCACCCATTTTGGAAATCCGGATATTGATAATCCAATTTTGTGAGTCTATTTCTAGATCTTTAAATTGTTCAAATCGTAAAAAGCTCTCATCCAAGATAATGGGAAGTCCGAGTTGTTGGCTGATCTGGCTACACCCCTTATAGTTTCCAACTTGAAGGGGCTCTTCGATCGCAAATAAAGAATAGTCAAGATCTTTTAGATATTTGACCGCTTCGTCGGATGTCTTCCACAGATTATTGGCATCTAGACGTATGCGGAGATTTTTACTAGGCAGATCTTTGAGGAACTCAATTTTCGAGCGGTCTTTCTCAAGATGACCCGTGACTTTCACTTTGAAATCGTAAAAGTCGAGTGCACAAAATTGCTTGGCTTGTTTTTCAAACGAAGCCATATTTTCCGTTCCTAGAACAGCAGAATATTGAAACTGGCCGGTCAATTCCTGAAAATTGAGAAGGGATTCTATCGATTGCCTATTATCTTGCCCCCAGCAATCGAACAAGGCCAGTTCGACGGCACACCAACTAGCTGGATTCTCATCGATTGTTTGGCTGTTCTCAGCCATCCATGCTTCTAGATCGCCAACATTCTTAAGCTCTTCCCAGGTCTCGCGATGCTTGGTAAAAAAATGTATTGCGGTATGAATTGTTTCTCCCGTGACATATTCCCTGGGACACCCCTCCCCGACACCAACAATCCCATTCTCTGAATCGGCTTTGACCAGAATAGTTTCCGTGCAAGCCCGTGTCGCCGTGGCATGGGCAAAGACTTGTTTAAACGGAATCTCAAGATTTTGAATTGTGAGCTTCACAAAAACGGAGTTACTCTCTGATGTAGGGCGCAAAGTTAAATGAACAGTCTTTGGCGTACTGCAACTTCACCACTTTGAATTGGTCATCCCGTTGTCCTTGTTGAAGGCAATGTGTTTTATACGCGGCTCCCGTCCCTGGCTGCAGATAGACGACTCGAAGAGGCTGCAATCGCTCACTCGCACGCTTGGCTTGATACTCCACATTCCCCATGCCTATTTGTTCCTCCAGCTTATGCCCTACAAAAAAATCTAACGGAGGGTGCTCGAGATACAAAGTATATTGGAGCGCGAGAGGATCAGCCACCATGATGTAAAACTCCATAGTCGTGTCATATGCCTTTTGAATAGCCTTCACCGCCTCGATGACGTGAAACTCATAGAGTTTTTCGCCGGTCACGTTCGTCACCCCTTTGCCTTTTTGCAGAAAGCGAATGGTTGGGGTCTTCTGAAACCACCCGGTGACCTCTATGAGATCATTGATAAAATAGCGATAGAGGCCATTCATCGTGGTGACCAGCACATAGTAGTGTTTGCCAGGCTCTAATTCTTCGAGGGTCACGGCATTCTGCCGATCAGCATCCCAATCGGTCTGTTCAACAAATTCAAAGAAGTTTTCTTGGAAGGTGGGAATGCATTGATTCGTCTGCACATCGACATTCAGACTTCCTAGAAATTCGCTCGAGAGATACCCCATTTCGACAATCGCCACATTTGCTGGCAATCTTGACTTCAGCTTCGGTATCAAGACGCCGCAGTTTCCATCGGTCCACGTCACCACAGCCTGCAATTTTGGCCACAATGCTTCAACACTCAATTGTTCTTCATGTCCAATAAACGATTGCAGATAACGCAATCTTTTACGGGAAGGAGCTGGAAACTCCGCAATCCAATCAGGAGATTGTTTGCAGTTCGGATTCAGCTGTTCGACGAGTTGCGAAAAATTCTGACGACCAACTTCTAAGAGTTTGAGAAACGTCGAGGGATTTGCTGTTGCCACGACAGATAAATCTGGCTCGGATAAGGCCCATGCGGTTAAGTACTGATATTTTTGTTGGTAATCAGTAATGCCTTGAATCGCCTTCGGAAGAAATTGTTTTGCTTGCAACACAGGTGGCAATGCCGCCGATAGTAAGCCTGACATCGAACCAAATGGTTTCCCAGACTCCAGATAGCCTTCAACTTCTTGCCCAGCGAGGACCAACAGTTTTCCTTGAAAAATCTTTGGAATGCCCCGGTATTGCGCATAGGTACTTAAGAGTTGATAGTGCTGCAATAGCTGGCGTGTGCCCTGGAGGATGGGGATAGTTTTAGGCTTTCCGGTGGTTCCGCTCGTCATGGCATAGCTCACCGGTTGATCTCGATTCAACTCACGACTATTCGTGTCTTCTTGTGTTTGAACGTATGGCCGCAAGTCTTCATACGTATGAATCGGGACGCCTAAGCGAAATTCATGATATCCATGAAGTTGGCTCAACCGATGTTTTTCCCCAAATGTCGTCTCAGCTTGATGGGCCAGAATACGTTCGAGCAATGTTTTCTGCGCAGCTTGGGGGTTGTGCGTTTTCTTGATGAATGGTCGCCACCATCGATGCTTCACACCGCTCATATGCGCGTGAATTTTGGCATTCTGTCCAAGGGTAAAGATGCCCATAACTATTTCGTGTGCTTATCTGCTCCAGGAATAAATGGCACGGTCATTTGCTTAAGAAACACGGTAGGATACTCGCGATTGACCAATCCTAATTCTTGCACGTCTCGCTCTTTTGGCAAGTACCAGGATCCAAAGATAAGATCCCAAATAATGAGATTATTCCCATAATTGTGATTGGATTCTGTTTTCAGCATGGAGTGATGCCAACGATGCAATTCGGGTCCACTCACGAGGTAATTCAAGATGCCGAGACGTACATCAATATTACAGTGTTGAAAAAATCCATTGATGGCATAACATGCAATATAGAGACCGAGGACTTCTTCGTTCACCCCTAGCAATATAAATGGAAGTGTATCTAGGAAGACTTGGAGTCCTTTATCAATTGGATGAAACCGCCCGACATTCAACCAATAGAGCTTATGAGGAGAATGATGGACAGCATGAAATCTCCAAAGTAGCTCCCATTCATGGGCCCATCGATGCAGCCAATAGCGTACGCCATCGGCTACAACCATCATAAGCAGCATTTGCAGGGGAACAGGCCAATGAGTCGGCCACCATCCTTCAACGACTAACTGTTGCGTGCCAAGAATTTGCGCGAGAAACAACGTTGCGGTCACCGCAAATATTTTTGGCAACACCCCTTGGATCAAAGCCATATACACGGCATCTTGCGCCAACTCCTGTCTATCAGCGCACCACTGCTTTCGGTATGGATAGATCCATTCCAATCCCGCAACCACAAGTGCTCCAACGACAACAGGACCGTATGCCGCAACCTGCACTCCAAACTGATTCTCAAGAAGAAGAAAATGCAAGGTGAGGCCCAAGCCCAACACGAAAGGATATGCTCCATATCGCACCAATTGGCTCATCTCAAATCTACTTTCTCTATTTCAGCTGATTCCCGAGACACGACAACATGAAATCGACCATAAACGATTAGGAAAGAAGCCAACACTATATGAAAAAACGTCGGCAACATCGCCCCGAACCAAAAATGATCAGATCCGATCGTCAGCCCAATCATTAATCGGGCACCCATGCTGACGAGATAGATGATGCCTATCCCTAACAGAATGTTTCCCTTTTGTCTTGAAGCGACAATCGTTCCTTTAAATACACTCCAGACAATGCGCAGACACACAGCAAGAATGCCACCTTGAGTCATCAACAAGACGCCATAGGGTAATGCGCCACTATGCCAAGCCGCGTAGGACGGAAGAAAAGATACGGGATAGACAAACTGTATAAGTTGTGCGATGACCCGGAAGGCAAAAAGCCCAGACAAGATCAAGAGGACTAAGACATACGGTCGAATATTGCTAGACTTTCCACGCTGGGATCCATTGTCAATTTCAGCCAAAATATATTTTCTCAGGAGCTCGTTGATCTTCAGATTGAATCGAAGGTGGACGATACCAGGCTCCGTAAAACATCAGCCCAAAGAAAGGAATTAACAGATCCAGTGACCAACCAACTCTCTTCAAAAGAGTCTCTTGCTTTTGCCATAGTTTTCATAGGCATACAAGAGAAATAAGATACATAATCCCAATGATTCCGAACAACGCGTATGTCCTAAACATCGGTTCTTGGTTTTGTCTAATCATTCGTAAGCAGCATGCCTAATTAGAATAAGGTCAATTGGCAAATATGACTATCAGAGTACACCGTTTTTCTGGTAGAACAATTTCACTATTGACTCAGCGGCTAGCGATATCAAAAAAAGTGTGTAGAGTACTCGACTATCTCATATGCCACTAAAAGTATTACTCATTGGAAATTCCGATGGCATTGGTGCAGCCGTGACATCGGCTCTCATTGCTCGAGGAGATCGGGTTGTTGGCATTTCTCGTAGCCCAAGTCCTCTCGGCCCGAATGGTCCAAAACATGTCGTACAAGATATTTCCTCGTCAGAGTATCCTGAAACTTTAGCTCACGTTGCTTCAGAAGAAGGTCCGTTTGATGCGTGTATTTTTTGTGCAGCGATCGGCTCAGGGTTAAAGCTGCCTGACCTCTCACAGGAAGCTCATGTTGTTGAAGTCAATTTCACCTCGATGGTACGGACATTCGCCGCGCTGCTTCCTGCATGGGCAGAAGGGAACCGAGGACATTTCATCGGCCTCTCTAGCTTAGCGGATGATTTTTATAACGCAGACGCTCCTTCCTACACCGCATCAAAAGCAGGATTCAGCAATTACCTCGTTTCCATGGCTCTGAAGCTCAAATCACATGGAATTCATGTCACCAACATTCGCTTTGGCTTTGTGGATACCAAACTACCTAAAGCCTCCTGGAAACCTCTTATGATGACCTCGGAGCAAGCAGCAGCCCATGTCATTCGGTGTCTCAATACGAAACCGATGCAACTCAGCGTCCCCAAAGTGTTAGGGCTAGCCCTTCACAGTATTCGCTGGATGCAGTCACTTCGTGTCTGGACCTCTTGAACTACTTTGGAAACGACATCCCTATTTGCTATGGTTTCATTGAAACAGCACGACTCAATTCAATTCCGCACCTCGCACCTTCAGCAAAGGAGCCCTCAATGTCGGAAACTATGGATTCCTCTTCATATCATCATGAACTCCTTGTCCATCTTGGCCCCCTTGCCGCTTTAGCAGGAACCTGGGAAGGGAAAGAAGGCGTAGACATTTCCCCCGCAAAGGCTGGTTCGAAAGAAACGCATTTCCGGGAACGGATGACCTTTGAACCGATGGGCCCAGTCGTCAACGGTCCTCAAACTCTATATGGTCTGCGCTATTCCACCGTGGCGTGGCCGCTGATTCAAGAACAACCATTTCACGAAGAGGTGGGCTATTGGTTATGGGATGCGGAACGCAAACAAGTCATGAGATGCTTCATTGTCCCTCGAGGGGTTGTGGTCAATGCAGGTGGAACATCCGATCCTGATGCTAAAGAATTTTGCATGACGGCCGATGCCGGGTCCGGAGTCTATGGCATCCTCTCCAATCCTTTTTTGGATGAAGCCATGAAAACGGTTCGATACGAACTAAGCGTGACGATTCATGAACCCTGGAAATTTAGCTACAAAGAAGATACTCAATTACAGATTTCCGGTCGGCCAGATGTGTTCCACCACACAGACCAGAACACCTTGAAACGGGCCTAATTCTCAGATGAATCGGGGGAGAAAATGAAACTCATGTTTTCCGCTTCCTATTGCTGGGATTCACGAAATCTTTTTTCTCCTCATCATACACCCAAACGTCTCCCGTTCCGATAGAATAGACCCATCCGTGAAGGCGTATATCTCCCCGACGCAATCGTGTCGCGACGGCCGGATGCGTTTTTAGATGATCCAATTGCACCAACACATTTTCACGGATGGTCGCAGCAAATAGTTTTTCTCCTTTCAAGTGCGCACAATGATCCTTGACCATTCGGACTGTCGTCTCGGCATGTTGAAGCCACGCTTTGACAGCTGGGAGTTCTTGAAGTTTTTCCGGATGTAACAAGCCCTTCATCGCTCCGCAATCTGTATGTCCGCACACAATAATGTCTTTGACTTGGAGAACGGACACCCCATATTCAATAGTCGCCGTACTGCCTCCCATAGCACTGCCATAAGCAGGGATGAGGTTCCCGGCATTGCGAATAATGAATAAATCACCTGGATCCGTTTGAGTAATCAAGGACGGGTCAATGCGAGAATCTGAACATGTGACAAACAACACACTTGGCTTCTGCTGCTTTGAGAGAGAGCCAAACAACGCTTTCTTTTTCGTAAATATCTCTTTTTGAAATGTAAGCAATCCTTTCAGAACGTTTTCCATGGCGTCTCCTTATTCAACAGATTATTGCATCCCAACAGAATAGACGATTGGCCTTTCAAACCCCAGTAGGGTACATTGCCCAAAAACGTCTCTGCAAGCCCACACAGGCACACCTTCTTGACATGATGAACGACGTCGAACATCAGCAGTGGAAACAGACCATACTCAAACTGCAGGCAGATCTTCTGGCTGTGGAACAGTCTGGGCAAGAAGCCGCACAGACTGTCGAGCTCGATCAGACCGCTGTCGGACGCGTTTCCCGGATGGATGCCCTGCAAGGACAAGCCATGGCGAAAGAGTCTCAGCAACGACGGACCATTCAGTTGCAACGTATCGAGGCGAGCCTTCAACGCATAGAGAAGGGAGAGTTCGGTCTCTGTTTACGATGCGGCGAAGACATTCACGTCAAACGCCTAGAATTTGATCCTACCGTGCCCTTATGCATCGACTGCGCCAATCAAGGGACTAAACGATAAAAGCGCTGTATATCTGGGAGCATGGCAGAGCCGCGCATCAAGATTTATCAATCTGGCAAGCTTGCCCTCATCAAACACAGCTACGGCAGACTATCATCCGTCTAATCAGTCGAAAACCGGCCAGAATATTTCTATCTCCTTGTTACGTTCCGCTCTAGAATACTTCCACTTCGCTTCAGGATAGATTTTGACCATGACAATCCTTCATCACTCCTGTCCTCTGTGCAAAAAAAATGACGTCGAGACGTTTCATCAAGACCAGCGTCGAACGTTCTTTGTCTGTCAGCACTGCCGATTAGTCTTTGTCTCACCCACACAATACTTGTCAGAAGATGATGAAAAATCGGCCTATGATCATCATCAAAACTCTCCCGCTGACCCGAACTATCGGAAATTTCTCAGCCGGCTGTTCTGCCCCTTGCAAGATCGACTCGCCTCCAATAGTCACGGCTTAGACTTTGGGTCAGGCCCTGGCCCCACGCTTTCCGTCATGTTCCAAGAAATCGGCCATACGGTGGCGCTCTATGACCATTTTTATGCACATGATCCTGTCGTACTAGAGCAATCGTATGATTTCATTACTGCCACTGAAGTCGTGGAGCACCTGCATGACCCTGCCACGATTCTCCCTGAGCTCTGGACGCTCCTGAAACCAGGAGGATATTTTGGACTCATGACCAAGCTGGTCCGTGACCAGCATGCTTTTGCCACGTGGCATTACAAGAATGACTTGACCCATGTCTGTTTTTTCTCCAAATTTACATTTGAATGGTTAGCCGACCAATGGCACGCTGAGTTAGAATTCTTCCATAACGATGTGATGGTATTTCGTAAACGCGGTTAATCATCAATCTCCTGTTTTCTACCTGCTAATATGTGTTGATAACACGATGCAGATAACAACAGAGGACACATATAAAATTTCTAGAGAAAGGCATTGGGATCATGGACGAGAACCTCACTGCAGTTCGCAACGACGTCTTACGAGCAAGCCAAGAATGGATTACACATTTCAATGACGGTGATGTCGATTTCTGCGTAGCCACATATCTGCCTAATGCCGTCATAGAGGCAACGCCCATGGGGACATTTAGGGGGACACAAGAAATAGACGGATTTTGGCGGCCTTTTATGTCTTCGGGCGCGACAGATCTGCAATACGAAGAGGTAACGCTGGAAATCATTGATGAGACGACGGCTCATCTTTCTGCAAGATGGAGTATGAACGTGGGACGTGGCGTGATTACCTTAGAAAAATGGGTCAAACAATCCAACGGTCAATGGCTCTTAGCCCATGATGCCTTTGAAGTGCTTGAACAATTCGCCCCTAAACCTTAATTCTCGCCTTCTGAATTCAAGAATCCTATCAATGCCTCAGTA
>JAJDBS010000044.1 GCA_029261235.1 Nitrospirales bacterium | reverse complement strand
CCCACTGCCTCGTTTACTTATTCAATGCCGGCTTTGGCAGCAGCTCTTTTAACGGCCTCAATCCCTTTCTTCATCCCTTGAGGAGAAGCATATGATTGGCTGGTCCCAATCACTTTAGAGTTACGGGCGACCAAATTAAAGTACGATTTCCCTGCTTTGTTCTTCTTGGCGACATAACAGGCAGCATCCGAAGCGTGATCTCGAATCGACTGAATCGCTCGCCGAGCTGAGGACCGTAACGCGTAGGCTTGGCTTGATAGAATGATTTCCCCACTTTGAACTTTGAGTCGAAAATAAAATTTCTCATTCTTTCCCGCAAAGACTTCGAACCGACTTGTGGAACTTGCCATTGGAGACCTCCTTGTTGTGTGTATGAACAAATAGGGGAACTTCCCATTTCCCGTGCCGTCAAACCGCTTATCATTGAGTCAATCCTCTAAAAGGGGTTCATGCGTTCGCACACCTCATCCTTCGCGCTCTCGAGCGTATTGTATTTCATCATCTGTCAAAACCTGATTGATCCATGAGCAGAGAACATCTGCTTCTATCATGTAGTTGCTAGGAATAGTTTTGAAGAAGGGTGGTTCCAAGAGATTGAAGTCGGTGAAAATATTCAGAGGGTGCTTCAGGTCTATCTTCTACCACTTCTTCGAGTTCGGCAAGGCAATCACGTAAAATCACCACGCGCTGCTCATCTAAATCTTGCTCATCAAAGAAATAGGTCAGACATCCTCCGATCACCGTATCTAAGGTCATGAGTTGGCCTTCGTCACTGCCAAGGTCGCTTGGCCACTCGGCGTCTTGATGCACCTGCCACACTGCATGAAGTTTTTCTCGGTCCGCTGCGTTCATATGCTCACCACTCTGCTCATCGCACGCGATTGGCCTACAGCCTCTCCACCATTCACGTCACGCGAATATCCGACGTCTGAACTTTTCCTTGTTATCTATCTAGTCACGTCCCCAGTTCACGGCGTCTAACAGCAGAATCGACAACGTACATAAACCCAAGCCCCAGATACGATAATCGACTGGCTCACGTTCTAAACACCATTTGACCAGGCGTAACCGCCAAAGATCGGAACCTACATATAAAAAGATCCCCTTGGCGACCATAGTGAGGCTCACAATGATCCAGAGCGGTTGATAGGCCACTCCTTTCGTCGTGACCAGCAAGACCAAGCCCAGCAAACTAGCGAGGCCACCCCATTTCAAAAACCCCGGTGCAACAATGAGCGACTCACGTAATGTTGCAATCATGCGTTCTGGAGCCACAAGGAGTGCGATGCCATCAGCCATCCACAGGCCCGCGATGAAAAACAACACTATCATACCCATGCCTGATTACCAGTGTTACAAATAACGATGTGCGGTTACCGCTCCACGATCATCGAGGTCATAGAATAACGGCGCACCGGTTGGAATATTCAACTCCAGAACCGCCTCTCGCGATAAATCTTCTAAATGCATCACTAAAGACCGCAAACTGTTGCCGTGCGCGACAATCAGCACCGTCTTCTTTGCTAAGATCTCGGGCTGAATCTGGCTTTCGAAATAAGGAAGTACCCGCGCTGCCGTATCTTTGAGACTTTCTCCACCTGGTGGTGGCACATCAAAGCTTCGACGCCAGATTTTGACTTGTTCCTCCCCGAATTTCTTGGCTGTTTCCGCCTTATTTAAACCTTGCAGTTCACCATACATTCGCTCATTCAGGGCTTTATCTTCCGTGATCGGAATGGCCGCTTGCCCAATGATATCCAACACAATTCGTAACGTATTCTGCGCACGCATCAATACTGATGTGAATGCGCAATCAAATTGAAAGGTCTTGAGCTTTTCTCCAGCGGACCGAGCTTCTTCTTCACCTTTCGATGTGAGTGGGACATCCACCCATCCGGTAAATCGATTTTCCAGATTCCACTGAGACTCCCCATGGCGGATTAACACGAGTTGTGGCATGACTTCTCCTCCTCACGCTTGCTTTGGCATCCTACGATTCGTACCATGGTTTCAAGCTTCTGGTTTCGCTGCCTATTCATGACTCCCGATTCCATTAAATGGCAACAATTCGCCCAATGGTGGACCACTTTGGCCCAGCGGCATCATGTCGCTGACCGCGCTGAACGATTTTTTCAGCACGGCCTCGGCCCCGATCAAGCCTTGGATCGCGCCGCACAAGAAGGCGGCGATCTCGATTATATTCTGTTTACCCTCATTCGCCATTGGATTCCTCCAGTCCTCCCGCCCGAAGGACAAGAACGGACCACGAAGCATGATTCCGATTATTGGGTGGAATCATCACGGATTTTGAAAGCGGCCGTGGTGCGTCTTCGAGAACTCAAGCCCGTCATCGATATGCTCACCTCTCCCAACCCTCTCAATGACTCTCCTTCCAGCCCAACATCACAAGGGCCGCAAGTGGAAGTGGAATTGGCAAATATGGTGGAAGGTATTGCGGAAGTGGTCGGTCAGTATGGTGGTCCAGACTATACCTCCATTGTCAAGAACTTTGATCCGATTCCACTTCGCCAAACTCAACCATTCAAGCATAATAAAAAACATAGCGCGGAACTCTGGGTCGTCTTTTTGTTACGGGAACATTTTCGAAGTTTGGGATTAGGTAAAGATCGGACTTGGAAATTGATTGCACAATTAGTGGCTGCGGGAGATATTTTCCAATCTGAAGAAACCCTCTCCACACCAGAAGCGCTCAAATCTTGGTGGACGAAAAACTGGCCACGAACCTATACCCTCTTGACGGAAAAGAGTGGAGACGGCAGTGCCAAAACCACTGCCTATCAATCAGACTACGAATGGTTTCAAGCCTGGTTTACGTGGCAGACTAGCACAGCCACTCAGTCTATCCCGTCATCAACCTAAAACGATCTCTACTGTCTATTAAAAAAATTTCTGGGTAGGCTGTTCTTCCGTCCCTTCTAGCAAAACTCCCTCAGGTGGCCCCTGAGAGATCGCTGCGATCAAAAGACCAAACATGAATACATGCAATGCCGCACCCAGCCACAACACATATGGCTGCACACCGCCTTCATCGCGAACCATATTCGCCCGAGCGGTATCCTCCATGTTGGGTATCGCCATAATTCGCTGCAGCTTATCTTTGACATGCCAAAAATACAGGTAGTTCGCACTGGCACCCGCCAATATTCTTGAGACAATTCCCACTGTCATATCCCCAGTGATAAAAATGGCCAGCGCTGGAGCGACAGCATACAGCAACGCGAACATATACATTTTTCGGTACAGAAACCAGAGAAAGGAATCAAAAATGGCTGCAGGCCAATTCCAACTGAGCGCAAAGCGTGGACCTGCTGGATTTTCCAGTTTGGCGAACTTTTCCTTGTAGTACAAAAAGGCGGGACGCCACGTCCACCAGGTTGTTAACGAGAACTGAAGCGATTTACTTGGACCAATGAACGTTTCTAATAATTGGAGTGAAGTTGGAGTGGTTTGCGAGGGAGTAGCTGCCGGTTCCAGATCAGAATCTAGTCCTGGATCAGCATCTGGCTCTGGAGTATGCCTGACAAGCGCTTGCCCACATTGTGCACAAAAATTCGCGTCAGCAGGATTGTCTTGTGAGCAAGAAGGGCATGAGAACATAGTGATGGGTTATAGCATTCCGACTATATCCAGACAAGAACCAATCAATGTCGCTGCAGGAGACCATGCCATTTCCTCGTTCTCATTGACCTTTGCCTTGCAAGCTGACTAATTCAGCTGACACGGTATTCTTGATCCAGCTGGTCGTAGACCTGTCGCTTCAACTCGATTGATGAACAAGGGAACCCCAGAGCTCCTTGATCGTTCCAAGCAGCCCCACAATGGCGGCATTGAGTCGGAACCTCTGCTGGTTTTGAACGATCTCGTCCGACTAAGCGCTTCAAGCAGACAGGGCAAAATGGGCCTTGGATCATGCTCTCAATGAAATGGTCCTGTATTTCATTGACCATTTTCGTACCCAAATGAGTCCATAGTGCATCGCTAATTGTCACTAGCACGCCGAACCTCACCAGAGATTTTGGCTGCTGAACAGGCCAGGATTCTGGAGCCTTCGCTGGAGCTTCAGATAATTCTAGCTGGGTCAAACGTCGCTCGATATCTTGGGAAACATATTCCTGTTGGTCGGAAGTTCTTATGGTGTGTTCCAACTTTGTGACACGGGCTTCCCACTGCTGCTCTCTTTCCAGAAAATGCTTCTGTGCGACGCTCATTTCCTCATGGCTCACAACACCGAGAGCTGATCGAATACGTTGACAGACCCTACGGCAAAAAGGTGTCCACGTTCGTCCATCGCACCACCACACCCAGAGAGCATATGTCAAAACGAAAACACTGCCGCCTGCGACAAGCGTTCCTAATTCCATTTTACAGTCCCGATTTGAGAACCCGGCCTACAAGGAGAACGATTGTAGTATACATCCATTGTTCTAAAACTCGAACTTGTCTTGGTGCCGCATCTGTTTCTACTGCGGGACTAGACCCACTGAAGCATTTTCGTTATGGTTTCTTGAAGAGGCGCATCAACATTGCTTTGCCTATCATGCCATACTCAGTTATTCACGTCTCAGAACTGAATGATGCCAGAGTGTGAAGACACCTCATCTGTGCCCATTTCTCCCCAAGATGACATAGAGGACGATCGGGCGTTTCTGCTTGATACTCACCGAACGTGGAAGCGGACACAACCGACAAGCCCCTCCAACTCGCCTGACTCTGGTGTTCCGCAAATTGGTGCATCCACTCTTCCGATACCGCAAGACTATTTTCAGATAGACCGGCGCAACGCAGACTTCCGCCATCAAGATCTGCGAAATGCGAATTTTCAAGAAGCGTATTTACCAGGAGCGGATTTTGAAGGCGCTGACCTGCGCGGTGCGAATTTTTATGGAGCCAATTTGCGTAGTGCTCGATTTCTCCGTAGCCAACTCGCTTGGGCGAATTTTTCTCAAGCCGATCTTATATGGGCGGACTTTCAACAAGCCGACCTCAGAGGCGCGATTTTTCAATATACGACGTTACGTGGAGCCACCTTTGTGGGCGTAGAGGCACAAGGGACGGATTTTTCGTCGACGGATTGCTCACACGTCGATTTTCGAGAAGCTAATTTAAGTCAGGCTGATTTTCAAAGAGCCAATCTCACTGGGGCAATGTTTCTCAATGCGAACACATCCACCACAAATTTCCAAGAGAGCCAAGGCCTACAGCAACACACTCCAGATCAAGATTCTCTGCCCTCTGATGACGGCCTTCTTCTCTAAAAGTCAGGGGGCAATAGGGAGGAGTAAAGAGTGAGAGGAAAGCCCCTCAAATAAATACGTTCTTTTCATGCTTTACTCTCTCACTCCTCACTCCTCACTCCTCACTATTCCCGCTATTTTACCAGACGAATTTCCTGACCTGCTATGTTTACGCTGAACCTGAAAGTTGAAAATACCTACGCAATGTTTCATTGCGTTGAGGTTCGCGTAACTTTGATAAGGCCCGTTCCTCAATTTGACGAATCCGCTCACGCGTGACCGAGAATTCATGGCCAATTTCTTCGAGTGTGGCATCTTCAAGTTCGCCAATCCCAAAAC
>JAJDBS010000043.1 GCA_029261235.1 Nitrospirales bacterium | reverse complement strand
CAAGGGCTGAAGACCGATGGTTGAGGCCTTCCATGTTTTTCCAGCCTTTTTCATGATTCGCTCCAAATCACGAAAATCACCAATCCCCCAATTGTCTCCTGAACGAATCCCATACAATTGCACGCCAATTCCCCATTCCCGCCTTGCCCCTGGCGGGAGATAACACTGCTGCGGAGCGACAATCACGAAACTTCTGGCTTCCAACACACATGCGTTAATTCTGATCGTAAGCTCAAGCTCGTAATACCCAAAACGAAGACGACCCGGCCGAGTCACTTGAATCCGCGTATACCAAATTCCGTGTCTTTCGGTTTCTTCAAGAACAACACATGCCGTCCCCTGTATCTTGGACGATCGAGTCTTGCCTTCTTCATCTTTCAGCTGACATTCGAAAACAACAGTCTCAAGTAAATCATCGCCGAGGGGTAGGGTTATCGAAAAACACAATGGTGTTCGAGCTTCCGGATAATGCAACAGGACAGGTTCGACAATATTAACCCATCTCTCTTCCGTGATTCGCTCCCATTCTCGTTGAATATCTGTATCGGATTGAATATCAAGACCCAATGCTTGCAAGGTCATTCTAAGCATGTCATCCGTTGCATGACGAGCATGTCCTCTTCCATCAACATGCTCATATTCTATGCCGACTAATTCTGCTAATGCCCGCAGATCAGGAGCTGCGTTATTCGTAGAAGAATCATGCGTAATCATGGCTTTATTCGGCTTCATCTCTGCTAATTCGAGCGTCATCTAATGGTTAAGGAGAGGTTCAACCGAGAATGAGTCCATTCTCACAAAAGAGGGGAAAAAACATAGGGTTTGCGAGCATTTACCCTCTTTTGAGATACCATAATGTACACGTTAGGGCAAGAAAAAACCCTTACAGACTTACCAGGGTAGACTCAACCCCAAAACAACCGATGAAACGAGAAAGAATCACAATAGATTTCTTGAATACACGAATCCGGACTCTACCGGTGAATGAACAATCATCCTCCTCAGCACAATCATGCTGAAACTCTCCATAGGACCGATTGCTCATTGGTAAAAATTGTTGTTTCGTTTTACAATGAAACAGCAAAGAAATGTGAAACACCAATCAGAAATCAAGGGGTCAACAGGATCCCAAAACGATTTCTGCTCATTCTTTCATTTCAAAAAAAAGGAGGCATCATCATGGATTCAGATACACGAGTCATACTTTGCGGAGGATTAGCTCTCGCCACAGGCATTTTGTTAGGTACAGGGTTAGGATTGTTAATGGCACCGCAAACAGGCAGACGAACAAGACGCCAAATCAAAAGCTACCTCCACGATGCCACGGACCGCATGAATGATATGGCAGGAGAGACCAAGGACCGCATGAATGATATGGCGGGAGAGACCAAGAATCGCATGAACGATTTCGTGGACAAAGGCAAACGCTTCGTCGAAGACCGCATTTAATCCAACTTATTTCGATTCGTCTTTTAGGGGAACCAATGCTTGTCCCAGAGCATGGTTCCCCACCCTCAGCGCTGCATTTCCATCTGAGCACTATTCCCTTCTCGCCTCTCCTCTACTTGAGCAACCGGTTAAATTGCACTTCCTATCTTAATACTCATGAGGAACTGGCCTGTGGTGTGGGTAAGCAGTGTAGCCGACACCGGAGAACCGGCGCGCGCCGCCGGAGAGGACGAACCGCGCAGAGGCCACACCACGGCCAACATGGTTCTGGCTACGCTTGCCAAAACAAAAGTAGTTCGTCCGCCGGGACGAAACCCGGCAAGACTAATGCCCCCTCGGACATGATAGTTGGATATATTGAAACACGGCAGCCTAGATCTGCACGGTTTTGTCTAGCAGAAAATCAAGATGGATTCTCGATAATTACTGTTGGGAACGACAGAGTAGAGATTGATCTGGCTAATCCCGCATATATATACAAGTTGCTCATCTCACCCTACCCTCTCCCCGCTGGGGCGAGGGAAAGTTTAAGAGGACTCTAGAGGAAGGCTTTCTCGAAGGTTAGTTCGAATTTTTGCTAGCGTGTTTCAAATCTCGCAGACGCATCAGGGCCATTGCTCGCCCTTCCAATTCATATACCTTTCCCCCTCGCCAGGTCTTCGGAATATCTTTGGAGTCAGTAATCGCCGTATCAAACACCCATTCCCATGCGACCCCTTTTTTGTGAGCAGGAAGCGTGAAGGAAACAGCTTCATGATAGGCATTTAAGAGCAGCAAAAATGAGTCATCGACAATCGGATTCCCTAATTCATCCATTTCCTCAATGGCATCACCAGCTAATCGTATACCCAAGGTCAACAGACCTTTATCCCAATCCTCCGCAGTCATCTCCTTCCCACCATTGGCAAACCAGGCAATATCTTTAACCTCGGAGTCTTGAATATGTTTGCCCTGAAAAAAACGTCGTCGATGAAAAACAGGGTGGGTTTTTTTAATGGCAATCAAATGTTTCACGAAATCCAGCAATTCAGCTTGAACCTTTGTAATATTCCAATCAAACCAACTGATAGGGTTATCCTGGCAATACGCATTGTTGTTTCCACCCTGCGTCCGCCCAATTTCATCACCCCCAGCAATCATAGGGACACCCTGAGAAAGCAATAACGTCGCGAAGAAATTTCGCTTTTGCCGTTCACGAAGCTGTTGAATTGCAGGGTCATCTGTCGGACCTTCTGCACCACAATTCCAGCTCTCGTTGTCATCAGTCCCATCTCGACTGTCCTCTTGATTGGCTTCATTATGCTTCTGGTCATATGACACCAAATCATGAAGCGTAAATCCGTCATGCGCCGTAACAAAATTGATACTCGCATACGGTTGACGTCCGCTTAACCCATAGAGGTCGCTA
Source organism: Nitrospirales bacterium (assembly GCA_029261235.1). Lineage (GTDB taxonomy): Bacteria > Nitrospirota > Nitrospiria > Nitrospirales > UBA8639 > Nitrospira_E. Next base: position 1,987 of record JAJDBS010000043.1, on the reverse strand, counting down.
CTCCCCGCTAAACGAGAGGCGAATTCGCCGAGCAATCCATTATCGCCCGTCCAATACCGCCGAACAACATCACGGTACTTCCCATTCCATTCAGCCCAACCCGGAGGGAAATTCCCGACTTGATAGCCGCCCTCACCCAAGTCCCATGGTTCAGCAATGAGTTTCACCTGCGACAAAATGGGATCTTGATGAATGATGTCGAAAAAGGCACTCAGACGATCGACATCATGTAGCTCGCGTGCAAGTGCTGAAGCGAGGTCAAAACGAAATCCATCGACGTGCATGTCGCACACCCAATACCGCAAGCTATCCATAATCAATTGCAGGGTCCGGGGATGTCGAACGTTTAAGGTATTCCCACAGCCCGTATAATCCATGTAATACCGAGGATCGTCCGGCGACAGTCGATAATAGGCGGCATTATCAATACCCCGAAAAGACAAAGTTGGTCCGAGATGATTCCCCTCCCCCGTATGGTTGTACACGACATCCAAGATGACTTCGATGCCAGCACTATGCAGAGTCTTGACCATCGTCTTGAACTCATAGACTTTTCGGCCTTCTCGAGGATAGGCCGAGTAGCGAATATCAGGCGCGAAATATCCGATGGAATTGTATCCCCAATAATTACTCAGCCCTTTATCAAGGAGGAACTGATCATTCACAAAATGATGAACTGGCAGAAGCTCGACCGCTGTCACACCTAACGACTGCAGGTGTGCAATCATAGGCGGCGATGCCAACCCCTCATACGTACCCCTTAGACGTTCGGGCACATCAGGATGATTCATGGTGAATCCTTTGACGTGCACTTCATAGATCACTGTCTGAGCCCATGGAATTTTCAACAGACGATCATGGCCCCACGAAAAGGCTTGATCCACCACCATGCATTTCGGGACATGCCCCGCATTATTCCGTTCATCCCTAACGAGATCCTCTTCAGACTGACCAACCCGATATCCAAACATGACATCCGACCATTTGACGATGCCGGTTATGGCTTTGGCATACGGATCAATTAAGAGTTTTGCCGGATTGAAACGATGCCCGGCAGACGGCTCATATGGTCCATGTACGCGATAGCCATATAAATGTCCTGGGCGAACTTCAGGAAGGTACACATGCCATACCAAATCGGTACATTCTTCAAGGGACAGGGAAACCGTTTCACGCTCTTGGTACTCACTATCAAACAAACAAAGATCGACTCCAGTGGCATTTTCAGAAAACAAGGCAAAATTCACCCCTTCTCCATCCCACGTTGCCCCTAATGGATACGGTCGGCCCGGTCGTCGTCTCATGGATTCAGCTCCATTTCATCTAACGTCACAACAATCGGCTATGCCTGTCTTGGCAAACGCCGTAACAGGCTGGAGGACGTAAAGGATAGATCACTCGGAAAAGGCTTACCAGCTTCAAAGGGAATGCTCACAAAAGTCCGACCAGCAAGGCCTCGGCTACTTTGAAGCGCGCAGCATACCTTAAGGACGTGAGCACGACCAAATAGTAAGAACGCTGCTGTCGTTTTCTTCAGTATTCCCTTCAATAATACCGTAACAGGCTAGATAGGAACTGGAAACCCCCTAACATTTTCTCCCTTCCACCCTTTTCATGAAAAAGCGTGACGGACAGAATTATCATGCTAAAATAATGCTGATATTCACTGAACTCAATATTTCTATCATCAACCAGGTTTTATTCTTATTCCACTATGCCACGTCGACCATCGACACACCGTACTCCTAGACCCGAAACGCAACCAGTTGGTGCGTTTGTCACCGGACCATCGCAAGTCACCTTTCGAGCCTGGGCTCCTTGGGTGAAAACGATCGCCGTGGAAATTCTTGGGAACGACTCAGACATTCATCCTATGCAGCCTCAACCTTTCGGCTACTGGGAAACGACGGTATCGAATATTGGCGTGGGCACCCGCTATCAATTTGTTCTGCATGAAAAACTCACACGCCCTGACCCGGCTTCTCGG
>JAJDBS010000042.1 GCA_029261235.1 Nitrospirales bacterium | reverse complement strand
TTCGATCCCGGCCTCGGCGGCTTTGGCATAACATTCAGGCAACCCGGCGTACAACATGTCCTGTGGAAGGACCATGGCATCATGACTGCTCATCTTTTCAAATATCGTTAATCCCCAAACTTCATAAGGAATGGCGTAGAGCAATGCTTCCTTCTCCCAATCATGGGGGACGACGCACCATTGTCCCTTGTGCAGGAGTAAGCGCACACTTGGTTCTAAGAGAGGGGCTGAAAAAAACTGAAGAAGATCCTCGGCTTCCGCCTTAATACGAAATGGCCCAAACGCGTCCTGCCGCAGGCAGGCTTTAATCAGCCTCTTCCCCTCAGTTGATTTCTTGACCCGGCAAAGTTGGAAGAACGTGTCATACAGGGCCGTTCGTCGTTTTTTTGTTCGAAGACCGCTCGAGACCGAGCCTGCAGATTCCAGAAAGGGAAAGACACTAAACACATGTTCGCTTGTTCCAGTGAAATACTCACCATGCCAACATTCTGCAACAAGGGCCGACACATTCGAGTTGACCAAGGGTGAATCCACCGACCAGGCTTCTGGCATCACCGTCAACCGATATTGTTTCGCTGGACCCTGGTCTGCCTCGTCACATTGCACCAGATCGACATCTCGGCCTTCAATCCGAAATTGAACTGCACGTAACATATGGGAAAGATCTTTTTTCTGAAGATCCATGTGGACACTAGCGAATTCCTCTACAGGAAGAGAGAGAATGGGTCGCAAGCCACCTCTCTGACTTCGCACACGACCCTCCAATGACGCATGTCCTTTCTTCCGTTTCCCGCTACTGACCGAGGTCAAGGCACCGAACGGCTCCGCCTCTTGGCCATCAGTGATCATGTCGGCTAACGCATCATAGAATGTCCAACCCAGATCATCGTCCAAGGGCGCGAGTTTATACGCATTGAGATCCACCACCATCCCCATAAACAATTGAGCCGACTCTTGCAGGATACCAAAGCGAAAACAGCGAGCCGCTACCGTGACTTGCTCCCCTCGCACGTCCAATTCGGTTTTGATGGTATAGGCCATCGTGGGCGCCCATTCCACTAACGTCCGACCTTCCGTATTTTCGAAATAGATGGGAAAACCCTGTCCATGATGTTTGAGAAAATCACGAAGGGCATCCTCTACTGACCAAGCAGGATCCTGTGTCGCACGCAAGAGCACGGCTAATTCCGTCGGCATCCCTAAAAACGTTTGGCACACGTTTCCATGATTCGTGATGGCAATGGAACCCTTTCCCTGCGAATCCACCAAACTCACTTCAAAACGTGGAAGAGAAGGAGTCGATATTGTGGCAATTGGCGAATCCGATGAGCCTTGCAGTAACTGTTGGGAGAGTTCTTCTTGATTCGTCTTTTTCGCACTGACAACACGGAAGGTATCAGGGACTAAGAGATTGACTGTCGTCAGCAATGCACAAATCACATGTTTACATTGTGTCGAGGTCGTCCAAGCAGCGCATCGGCATGAATAGACGAGTTTCCCGCTCACAACAGAAAACGTCACCGCATAATACTTAGAACCCTTGACCGAAGCCGCAAGAATCGTTCGAGAGCGATTCCAGCTATACGATTCGAGTCGTCCATGCGCATGGTATTCATAACCACGCAGCACAAAGGCTTTGGGAGCCAAAAAGTAGATATGATTAGGAGAAAGGGCTTTAAGATGTTCGAGGACATCGGAGGATTCTATGGCCATAGGCGAGTGAGCAGATTACCTTCGATTAAAATATGATCGTCATACTTCACACACGAACGGAGAGCCAGAATCATAGAGGTCATGCTTATCACAGACTATTGAATGGATACAGCGGTGGCATACGTGCGAGTTCTCTTTTTGAGTTTCTCGACGACAATTTGTGCGGCCGGCGTTGCCGTAGAAAGCTCGAGTGTTTCAAGTTCCTCCACCTTGACCGGCTGCATCGCGATATCATCCGTTCCTCTTGTCACACCGGCCAAGACTCGTCGATAGGCTCGATGAAACATCAAATACAGCCATACATAGCGAAGATGCTTCGTGGCAATTTCCCACCCATAGCGCGCATAAAAGAGAAAAGGATTTTCCTGACGCAACCCCCCTCGTCGATCTCGGCGATACTTCCGACGAAAAATACCACTATCCATCGGATGCACGCCCTCAACCTTTGCTGCGGCATAAAACGAGAGCATCATCCACTTCGCTTCATTCACACTGAACTGCCATGCTTGTGCTCGACGTATGACGGTCTCGACATGTTCTGGAGTATAATACGTGTCCAACGCTTGATGATACGCCTCTAATAATTCCTGCTCGGACATTCGCGCATGCAACATGCGATGAACCAAATGCGCAGGCAAATACGGCACTGGCTGACCTTCGAGTCCGGGAGGATCTTTCATCACATTATAGAGAAACTGTAACTGTCCGGCAGAGGCATCTTGAAGGAGTCGATCAAGATGGCCTTCCACTTCTCCAGCAAATAAAGATATCCCTTCATCCATCGCTTCTTGTAGGTCAGATGGAATAGCTGGCAACATCGCGAAACAGCCACTCACGTGAAATCCCCCTATGCAGACCGGGAGTTCAGCCTGACGAAATTGTCTTGCCAAATCCATGGCTCTGGGAAACTGATTGGTTTGAACCCCAACCATGGCAATCAGACCTTGGCCTCCATCCCTTTGAACCATATCTGCGAGCTCTGGGGGGTTGATTCGCGTATTGGTCTCATCCAGAGCGGTAATGGACACGTGCACGTCGCTCCCAAGGACCTGTCGTTCGGCACAATCCATGGCTAGACCATATATAGCAGCCATCATGTTCGATGGGATCGACGAGCGTATCCACTGAATGACGTAACCCTCATCATCGTAATGGGATGGCTTAATCAGTATAAAATGAAAGGTTTTTGGAGGAACAGTCAGATTCACAGGGTCAAATTCCGAGAATCTGACATGATAACACTGCAGAACCTATTAGGCCATCTCCAGCAAGACAGCATGCTCAACGAGGAAAGGCTCTAGAAGTAAAATTCAAATAGTTGGAGAGGGCAATCTAATCCTATTGAAGATCTTGAACCACAACGGTCCCTTGCATGGACCCAAGGTGAAGATCGCAATGGTAGGGAAAGATCCCAGGTTGCTTGAAAACATGTTCAAAGCGTTGCCCGGGTTTATTGACCGTCAAACCGCTATTAAACTCCTTTCCACCTCCTGAACAATCATTCACTCGGCAGCCACCACTCGTCACACTGTGCGGTTCTTGCGCACCATCAGCATACACCCATACAACTTTTTCTCCAGCCTTAACCGTGACATCCTTTGGCATAAAAAAGGTCGTTGCCCGAAAGGTAACAACGACGGCACCAATAGGGGCTGGAGAAACTCCCTCTTCAACAGAAACAGGGGCACGAGATTCTCGGGCAATGACCAAGAATTCATCTTGCGATGGATCAATGTCGCAATGCTTCCCTTCAGCAGCCTTCACCATGACAACCTCAACTTGCTGAAAACGAGCATGGGACACGACGCCACCCAATAAACCATCATCACTGACATTTTTTGTCGTCACGGTATCATCTGGACCAGTTGATTCTTGAATCTGCACCACACAATTTTCAGAGTTCAGATTCCAGGTTAATTCGGCAAAAAATGGTTCCCCCACTTCATGTTTGTCAACTAGCACCACTTCATCCCCCGATTCGAGATCAAGCCCAAAGTCCAGAACCATATCGCCAATTTCCCATCCCACCGTTGCTTGAACAGCCAGAGGCCTCACCAACATTACCAAGACAATCCCCAGTCCCAATACCATCTTCACATGAGCCCCTTTCTTCTAATGGTCACTGTATCCATGGAAGAGAATTCAACGTCTATTGCGCGATTGAAAAAAGCTTCCGCGCTTCTCATGCGCATCATCTGTCCCCCAATGAAGCTCTTTATCCATTTTGGCCATTAGCGGAATATGTTTAGAGCAATGAATGTAGGCTTCCTGTACATCGACAACTATCCAACATTCAGGATAACGTCCGCCTTTTTCAGCTGCATCTTGTCGAAGCGCATCGATCATACCAGGTTCGTCCATCAGGTCTTCATTATCAATGACCGTCGCCCAACCATTCACATGGAGCCCGATCCTATGTTCGAAGAAATCAATAAACATCATCCCAATTTGTGGATTTTCTAGAATATTTCCCACACTGGCCATGACTCCATTTCCACGAAACTCTGGGAAAGCTAGCCTTTGAGGAGAAAGGATGTGAATAAAACCAGGAAGACCTGCACGAAAAGAAGAATCAGCAGCACCCCGTGCATCAGCAGTCGCAATGAACACAAATTCTTGCTCCTTGATAAACGTTTGCATGACATCATTCAGCTCGCGAAGCACCTGTTGCCGGTAGAATGCTGACGCACGCTGGGCAGTTCCAAACTGGTATTGAGCTTGTTGCTCGCCAGATGTCCCAAATAAGGGAATTTGTGATGCGCGAATTGGTAAATCAGCCATTTACATGATTCCGTTCACAGAAATACGTACCATCCAAAACTTCGAAGAGTTCATGACATGAATTCCTTCTCGACGACCAAAAAACTTCAGCGAATATCCTAAAAACCTATTCCAATGCTCACACCTCCACCCGAACGCCCCCCACTGCTGCCTCCACCGAAGATGCCAAAACTCGGGCCTGAAGATTCAGATTGATCGAATTCTTGTTCTGGCCATACATGTAGATGCTTTATTGTCAGAATCGGATAGCGATAGACCATCTCATCAAGCTTGGCCTCCGTCACACCCTCGACTTCCCCAACCAGCGTGACTCGAGTGTTCAAAGGAAGTGTGGCGGGATCAAGGAAAGAAGACTCAAAAGCAAAAAAACGTCCTTGAGAACTCATTCGATCATCAACTGGTTCATTCGAACCATCCAAAGGAAGTTGCAATAATTTGAGACGCGTTCCTCCTTCTAAGCGTTTGGCAGAAAGCACCTCTCCACCGAGAATGACCACAGTTCCTTGATAATTTTCAGGATTCTCAAGCATCTTCGGAAAGGTCACGGAATGATTAACCTGAGATTGCAAGGTCTCAGGCACAACGTCAGGACCCAATGCACATCCAGATCCAATAAGGAACAAGATGGCTACCAAGATTTTCACTAAACGAAAACCCATGACAGAATTGATTCCATCAGATAAAACCCACCCATGGATATTCTACAATCCAAGAAAGTAGGCAGAGCCTTTGGAGAAACACAAATCGCTGTAAAGAGAATAGAATGCCTGAAACAGAGGGGACTAGTACAGAGGGGCTTGAGGTCCTGGCCGCAAACCAATCAAATCAGGATCTTCTCCCTCAAGGACCGGGCGAAGTTCTTCATTTTCTGTCTTGCGTTGCACGCGGCGGACTTCTTTATCTTGTTGCTTCATGCGTTTTTGCATCTCTCTATTTCGCTTTGCCTGAGTCACCTTGGCTGGTCGTCCCATATATAGCCCCCTTTCAGTTCAAGCCTACTACTGCTATAGGCTTATTTCGCCAAATGCTGAAACTCAATAATTTAATGAATACGCACGAAAGGCTTTACAGCCATCTTCTCCAGAAGAGAGGCCAACCCTACCATCGCAGGGGGAGGGAGTCAAATCAACAATATTTACCTAGGTAATTAGAGATAAGAACCGAATTGATGACTGCCATCTGGCCACTATTTATGACTAATTAGAGTGTCACTTCCTCGCCTTTCGGAGTCCATTCCCTGGCCAAACGTTTTGCTTCCTGAATCTGTTCCGGGGCTAACTCCTGCTCCAAAAACTGCACGGCGAGAACAGCCGGCTCCACGCCTTGTTCCGCGGAGAGATACGCCCATTTGTAGGCTTGAATCTCATCTTTGGCGATGCCTTCGCCTTCAAAATACATCAACCCTAGATGGTTTTGGGCACCACCATTCCCTTGCTCAGCTGAACGACGAAACCACCGTAAAGCCTCTACATAGTCCTGAGGTACCCCTAAGCCCTGGCGATACATCGCTCCCAGATTGTTTTGCGCCCTGGCATGGCCCTGATCTGCTGCTAAACGATACCAATGTCGCGCTTGGTCGAAATCCTGTGTCACACCTTGTCCATATCGATACATATAGCCCAACATATTTTGTGCTTCAACGTTTCCACTTTTTGCCAACGGACGCCACTCTTCCAAGGCCCTGTCATAATCCTCCCGTAAGTACGCATCCTCACCAGTAAGAAAATTCGCCCAAACTGGAACTGCCACGACAATAGATAACAACAGTAAAACTATCTGGATTCGTCGAACATTCTTCATGCGCATTCTCTCCATTTCGCCCCCTTGGTCGGAAGATTGATTCACATATGATTGAAACAACGTTTCGAACCTCAAGCCACTGAACAATCACTCTCGCCATTCATTCGCACACAGCCTATCCAGTCATGACACATTAACATATTTCAAAAACACAAATGTGGAACGACTAGATGCGATATTGAGCACAACACGGCAGCTGGGGCGTCTTCCCTTCCCTGCAAACGCGTTTTTTTCCACTAAGGTCTAACCTATCTGAAAAAACCTGTTTCGCTTAAAACTTTAGACATGCACCTTCGAGGACAAGTGGCATATTCATGTCATGCCCTTAAGAAATCCTACAAAAGAGAACTTCCAACTCAGTATGCGCCCCCTCTGGCTGTGTTGAATAATGATAATACCAAGGGACAAACAGACTCAGGAACGTGGTGAATAGCATCGGCTTCGAGTCGGTTTAAAAAAGTTCGTCCAGTAAGGCCACAGCCAAGTTTGCGCGCGGAGCGTACATGCAGTACGTGAGCACTCAAAATTGACGAGAACGCCGCTGGCGACTTTTTTTCAACAGACCCTCTTTGGCTATAGAACGTTTTTTCCTAATGAGGCAAGGTCTGCACGGCAGGGGAATATCCTCCGCATCTTTGAAGAGACTCATTTTCCTTGTGCCCTAGATTTTTCATCACTTTTGCTCATGAATGCTCAGCACACCATCACGTGGACGAGGCAAAAGAGTTTGGCACATAGGTTGCGAAGAGATCTTGTAGATAGGAAAAGATGGTCACGTGAATCTGCGAATGACAGGCTCTTCAGCAATGAGAAGGAGAAACAGCTCATGTTAGTGATGACACGATGGGACAAAAAGACTCGGATTTTACTATTATCTGGCCGGTTTGATAAAACGGCTCGTGTTCCCATGGAAACGGCTCTCGCCACAGCAGAACACCGCCCTTGCAATCAAGTGATCCTGGATTTCTCCGGAGTATCCTCTATGGACAGCGCCGGCATTGGAAAATTATTGCTGCTCTACTATTCATTACGCAAAAAGTTTGTGGCGCTAACCGTCATGAATCCAAGACCTTTGGTAGAAGATCTCCTTCAGATGGTGAATCTCGCCACAGTGATTCCCATTGTGCAGAACAAAACACTCATTCGTTCCGTTGCTTAGGCAGCTAAGTGAAGCATACGATCGATGCCTTAAGTTGCTCTAGAGGAAAACCGAAAAGATTGTCCAAGGATTAATCCATTGGCTACCCAATCTACTCATCATTCGAATATGCATATGATCACCCTCGGAACATGCTTAGATGCACAAGCGGAGCACCTCTTAGAATCGGCGGTGTATCAGGCACAAGAGGCACAAGGCCGACATATTCTCCTTGATCTCCATGCATTAACGACGATTGATAGTCGAGGCTTAGGTAAACTCTTTTTGACCTACCATCATCTCAACCGTCAGAAAATTAGAATGAGTATGGTGAATCCTCGACCAATGGTTCGAGAAATGCTCGAATTTGTGAATTTCACAAAACTTGTGCGGATATATGACTCCATGGACCAAGTCACGGCTCTCGAGCACAAAGCCCTGAAACCATCTGGACTCCAATAAGAGGTTCTCTCACAAGTTCACTCTTCACAAAATATCCCGTAGCTTCTGATCATACGCCGTGCTCACCGTGAGGCAGAGATGCCATTGCCTCAAGAATGTCAAATATCACGCCGATGGGCAGACTAACAGCCAGCCGATTCTAGAAAAGGAGATGAAAGATGTACATAAAATCAGGTCCCAAGAATATTGAAGACTCATCACGTTCGCTCTTATTTCATCAAGATCCAGATATACGCTTGGATGCCGCTATTCAACTTGGTGGGGAGACAACTGGCATATCTGAACAACGTCTCGCACTCGAAGCATTGACAACAGCACTCAAGGACCCTTGTTCGACCGTTCAAGAAGCCGTCCTACAATCTTTGATGCGGATGAGCGTGAAACACGGATAGGATTATCTCAGCCTCACTCACTTCCGCTGGTTATTATATAGCATCCGTACTCGGTGAATGATGAACGCGGCACCATGTACGTTCTCACCGTCAACGTATTGTTATCCCCCTGCCTAACATTTTAAAAATCTGTACTGCTCGATCATCTCTTATCCAAAAAAATCTCATCTGCCTTCCCCTCCATTGTTGTTGAAAACTAGGGGAAAACAGACAACAACCCATGCAGTTGGCTTGACCGTTTTAGCCTTCTACCACTAGACTTCATCAATAAATGTATTTTTGATACGAGACTTACGAAAGGGCGCCTCATGATCCAGCAATTGACCCGTCGGATTCGATTTTTATCCAGCTTTGCACTAGTATTTTTGCTTAGTTACGGCATCGTCGCGGCTGGTCAACAGAACTATCAGCCCAAGAGATATCTTGTTCAGATGCCCTATACGCCTCCGCCACAGCCAGAGTTTACACCTGGGGAAAAGGCCACGCCCGCTCCAAACGAACTAAATGAACAGGAACAGAAACGCTTAGATACCCTCCTGCCACTACTCGAAGGCAATCAGGAACTTTGGGCCATCGGTGAGTTTGTACATTTTGGCAAGAATTCGGTTCCTCATTTGCTCAAAGCGCTGAAAATGACGGGGCCGCGGATACGGTTTAATGCCATCGAAACCCTATCCATGATCAAGGATCCGACGGCCGTCCCAGCCTTGGTAGAATTAGCGCTTGAGGCTGAGGAAGAATCAAAAGTTCGCTCGCATGCCCTTCGAGTCGCCACTCGTTTGGATCCCAATCAAGTGATACCAGCCATTGAAGGTATGGCAAAAGACCCCAATTCTACGATTCGCAATACGGCTGTATTTGAAGCTCGCTATATACATCGTAAGGAAGTGTTGCCGATTCTCATCGGCGTCATTCCTGATCCTGAGCAATATGTGTCAATTACAGCCCGTAATTCCTTTTGGATTCTCACTCGTTTTAGTGGTGCCATCCATGACTGGGAAATCTCAACACCAGAAAAACGACAAGAATGGGCCAAGGAATGGTGGACTTGGTGGGAAAAGAATAAAGACCGATTTGGTGGTGGCGCTGCTCCAACAACCCCACTAGAACCACCAGCCACGTTGGATGTGAATTAATCCAACAGTTAGACGACTTCCGCTATTTGTGTCAGTTTCAAAAAACCTCTATAGACTTTGGACGCCAAAAATAAGGAGTAACATGGTATGGCGGTGCTATCGATTGCAAAAGTTGGGAATCCTATTCTTCGTCAAATTGCCAATCCCGTTGATCCTGCATCGATAGGAAGTCGAAAATTCCAAGAATTTCTGGATGATATGTTTGAAACAATGGTGAAATATGAAGGGATTGGATTGGCTGCACCGCAAGTGGCTCAATCTGAACAAGTCGTTGTGATGGAATGTGAGGGGGATGATGGCATTCCCAAAACAGTCCTCATCAATCCGAAAATCGTGTTTTACGGACCCACGCAAAGTGAAATGTGGGAAGGCTGCTTAAGCATTGACCTCCTGCGTGGGAAAGTCATTAGGCCCTCTATGGTGCGTGTACAGGCCTACGATCGTCATGGTGTCATGCAAGATATCGAAGCCACTGGGCTCTATGCAGTGTGCATTCAACATGAAATGGATCATCTGCTTGGGAAGCTCTTTATTGATCGGATGGCTGACATGTCCACCCTCACGCAACTAGAAGAGTTTGATGCGTATTGGAAGGAAGATTCTGCCACAGTCATTTAGCGACTCATCATCAAAGTCGTCTACCAATTTTCTCCAGCAACCCACATCCACCTACTCCTATTCGTGAGCCTTGGGCATCGCCAAGACCCACAATCTAACGAGATTCACATTGTGAGCCAACCGTGAAATCATTACTTCGTTTTTTGACGTATCTTCGCCCCTACCGGGGGCTAGTCAGCTTAACGTTTTTCTTTGCTACCCTCACAACCGCGTTGGAGCTCCTCCCGCCTTGGTTGCTTAAGGTTGTAATCGATGACGTGCTACTTGCCAAGAATACCGATTTGTTGCCTTGGGTATTGATTGGACTCGTTCTGGCCTATGGCTTAAAAAATCTCTGTCAATCACTACGCATTCGATTTAATAACCTGCTCGAGCAACGCGTGGTCCATCGTCTCCGCCAAGAAGTCTTTGAAGCCTTACAGCGACTGTCATTGAACTATTATGAAAATCGGTCAACTGGAGAAATTATGTCTCGGGTCGTCAATGATACAGAACCCGTTCAGCGTATTTTCATTGATGGGTTTGAGGGCATGCTTACCGCCACATTAACGCTCGTGGGGATTACCACCATTCTTTTTGTCATTAACTGGAAGTTGGCTCTCTTGGTGTTAATTCCCATACCTATTTTGATTATAGGTGGGGTGTATTTTACTCGTCGTGTTCATCGTCATTATCGAGACATTCGCCAGCATGCGGCAGACCTCAATGGGTATCTCCAAGATGCCTTATCAGGTATACGAGAAACGATGGGCTTTAATCGCCAGCCCTACGAACAATCCCGTTTCCAAGACATGTCTCAGCAATATAGCCAAGCAAATTTAAAGGCGATGTATCTCTGGTCGGTGTATTCTCCTGGCATGATTTTATTGGGGAATATAGGAACGGTACTTATCGTGGGGTTTGGAGCGATCGAAGTAATAGAAGGACGACTGACGACTGGTGAATTAGTGATGTTTTTGTCCTACCTGGTGTTGTTCTACACACCGGTCAATCAAATTCACTCAGTTAATCATTTGTTACAGCATGCCCTCGCTGCCGGAGATCGGATTTTCGATGTCTTAGATGCCAAACCTGCAGTGCCAGACGAGGGTACGATAACTCCTCAAGAATCGAGATTCTCAGGAAAAGTCGAGTGGGAAAATGTCGTCTTTTCATATCGCCCGGAAGCACCGGTTGTTTCAAAACTATCCTTAGTCGTTGAACCCGGGGTGCATTTGGCGTTCGTTGGCCCAAGTGGAGTCGGAAAAAGCACCTTAATGAAGCTGCTGTTCCGCTACTATGATGTGCAAGGCGGAGCCATTCAATTAGATGGGCATGATATTCGAGATCTCCCCCTTGCAACATTGAGAGAGCAGATCGGATTCGTTCAACAAGAACCATTCTTATTTAATGGAACGGTGCGGGACAATCTCGCCTATGGAGATTTAACCGCTTCACCAGACCAAATTGAAACAGTCGCCAAGGCCGCACAAGCACACAATTTCATTCTGGATCTTGCTGAAGGCTATGACACGTGGATTGGTGAACGAGGGGTGAAATTATCCGTGGGGCAAAAACAACGAATGGCCATCGCCCGAGTGTTATTAAAAGATCCACCTATTGTGGTGATGGATGAAGCCACCTCGAATATTGATACTGAGACGGAAGTCGAAATTCGTAAGGCCATGGATGAGTTGATGCGGGGCCGAACCACTTTTATTATTGCTCATCGACTGTCAACCTTGCAGTCAGTGGATCGAATCGTTGTGTTGGATGGAGGCCGCATCATCGAAGAAGGCAATCATTCAACGTTGATAGCTAAAGGCGGGCTCTATGCCAGGCTCTATGAAGCACAGTTTCATGTCTAAATACCTGCTGGCAAAGTCGGGCAAGAATGAGCAAACACGCACATAGCTGTCCAACCTGTCATCAAGCGGTTTCCTGGGAAGATAACGTCTATCGACCTTTCTGTTCTGATCGATGTCGATTAGTTGATTTGCAAGGATGGTTCGGTGAACGCTATCGTATTCCTCATGATGAAGACTCCGATCCAGATGACACCGAGAATCTCACGGAA
>JAJDBS010000041.1 GCA_029261235.1 Nitrospirales bacterium | reverse complement strand
TGACGTCGGTCTTGTGGATGAAGGTTTGGCTCAAACCATTGTTGCAAAGGCGAAGCCCCAAACAACGGCTTTTGCGGATCTTGTGGCGCTTGCGTTGGAGAAGGAGAGGATTGTTGCTGGCCCACTGACGCCCCCCCCCCTGCAGTGCCCTCTGAAAGACCGCCGCCTGGTTGGTGACCTCCACCTTGTTCCTCGGACACCTGTGAATCCTCAGCTTGAATCTGGTCCGGGTCTAAGACACCTCGGAATTCCCAATTGAGGACAGGCTGATAGTCCTCCTCCAGATGCTCGCCCGCTTCATGATTCTGCCCAGCTTCCGACACCGAGGTCTCTTCCGATAAACCCTCCTCCGGCTTGTCATCTTCGTCTTTGGTAAAAGTCCCAATTCTGGACTCTAATTCCTGATACAGACGATCAGCTAACTCAATTCCATCATCGACCGTTGCCGTTGAGCGCTGAATCGTTTTGGCAATCGCCCACACATCATCAATGACTTCTTGAAGACCGGGCCGAGAAAAATCATCTTTCATGAGCCCAGAAAAATACAACAGCAACGCATCTAAGACAATTTCCCGCGCAGTCATCCCATGCGATAACGAACGAGTCTGAATAGCCTCTTTTGTCAGAATTGTTAAATCTTCCTGCAATCCTGGATATTCTTGTTTGAGCAAAAAATCTATTCGCGCATCTTCAACAATTTCCCATAAATCCCGAATAATTCTGGATTGAGGGTACCCACGAAACAGGTCCCCTAACGTCTGAATAGACGGATTCTGAGTAGTCGTGGTGTGTTCATAACGGTCCCTTACATTCGAACCCAGACGTTGCAACACGTCATTGGATACCCGATAGGTTCCAAACTCTACATGCCCGATCTCATGCGCGACCATGACGGAATACCAGCGACGATTTCCCTCTTGTGTGGGAGATCGTTTCATGATGAGCGGAAGATAAATAGTCAGGTTGTCCCTATTCAATTGCGCTCGTTCTGAGACTGCTGTTGCGCCTGACTGACTCAATGATGCACCACTATCTGGCAGCGGCTCCAAGTTAACCTCTTGTCCACAAAGGGCCATGGCAAACATTTTCAACGAACGAGCCACCTGTCGGAGAGATACCCCACTGAGCGCTTCTTCGACAACCGTGCAAGCCTTCCGTGTTTCTAACGCAAAAAATGCCCGACCAGCATCGACGCTATAATCCAACGCCTCCATTCCCTGACGAAACCATGCGTCAAACACCGTGGAATCGTCTGGTTGATTCTGGAATCCAAGCACTTCGGGAACTCGCCGAAAATACGTCATGGCGGTCTCAGGATCCTGGTCCACCACCAACAGCCCAAATTTCAACACACGAATTTTCCATTCCTGAGTGGGCAACCGCGCCAGTAGAACCGGGGCTTCCGCTAAAAAGGCTATTGCCTGTTCTGGTGAGCGATCCGCAAAATTTGAGCCCACATCAATCATCCATCCTCTGACCTCTGGCTCGGGAACTTCCAAAAACAATTTGGGGCTGTTTCGAAAAAACTCTAAGGTGCCAATATAGTCAGGTTTTCCAAAACTGTTTTGAACCACCAACTTCATACCAAACCCGATCCAACCCTTCGCCAGAGCTAACGGGATTGCGCCCGCAATAGCGGGACTCTCACGGAAGAACTCATTTCCTAAGACGTAGTTCCATTCAGCCAGCTCCATGCCTAACATCGCCCATTGTTCCATATCACCCAGAGAATGATCTTGAGACAACAACGGCAATACCTTCAGCCATTCATAGGCACATTGTGGCGCGGACTCCGTGGGCCCGTCTGCTAATTCCAAGACTTGCGCAAGCAGTTCATCACGTTGCTCAGTCGCTCCTAAAAACGCAAGAATCGTTGGGCTCTCCTTAAAATACCGAATTCCTAACGCTCCTGTTGCTTGGGTAAGGGTAACCCCAACATCAAGCCATGGGATGACACTGGCTAGACATTCTCTTCGCGCTACTTCTCCTAAAGCCGAAACCGCCTCCCCTTGGACTTTGGAGGAAATCTCTCCTAATTCATCCAATAATTCTAGAACAGGGTTCGGATCTTGAGCTTCAGACAATTGACTAAGAATTCCCTGAGCCGTTGTCACATCAAGGTGATCGAGTAAGAGAGCCTTCAGTCTATCTGGTTGAGATGCATTCGCCATGACAATCTGTCGTAAGGGTTGCCCACTATTTATGAGTTAAAGAAATTTTTCAGAATTCCTGGATGAGACCAGCTTCAATTCAAGATTTCATTCGGCTTGGCATTATAAAAGTGCCCTCTAGGCTTGTAAACCAAGCCAAAAAAGTGAATCCGATTGCGCATGGCTCAGTTTAGACAGTGAACACCATGATCAATCAGCGCCCTTGCATGAAAAATCACTACAATTTTTGATCCACCAAAAGCTGTAGTCGAGCCTGAACGTCTTGAGCCGTCATCCCTTTGATCAAAACCCGCTTCTGTCTGGCATTCTTTCCCGAGAGAATCTGGACATCCTGCCGAGCAGCACCCAAATACTGAGCAATGAATTTGCACAATTCAATATTCGCTTGCCCTTCAACTGGTGGAGCAACAATTCGGACTTTGAGCGCGTCGCCATGCCATCCAACAATTTCCGTTTTAGACGCTCGTGGCTGGCAGTAAACACAGAGTTCCACGTTCCCCGACCGATCTTTTATGTAGGAGCTCATGTTCAATCAACATTCGTTTCTAAATAAACCGAAGATATTGCTCTAGCTCTCAAAATAAAAAAGTAAAACTTCTACGAAAAACAATCAAAACGACGACAACTTAATCCAATTAATATTCTTCGTTTACAACAAGTTACAAAAATAATCCTTTCTGTTGACAAGGCACCTATATCATAGTAAACTTATTTAAAGTTGAGAACTATTATCATTATCGAATTGGACAGGGAAAAGCTTCTTAACTATGTATATCTGTATCTGTAAAGGCATTCGGGAATCCGATGTGAGAGACTTAGGAAAAGCAGCGATCACCTGCCCAAAAAAACTTGCCTCGGCTTTAGAATTAAACGATAAGGAAAATTGTTGCGGCCGCTGTATCAAAAACATTTCTAAATTTGTCGCACTTGCGGAAGAAGAATACTCCTGCTCTCAATCTCCAATTCTAGGCTAACCTCATCCATCCTCAAAAATTCAAACTCGTTCCACTGCTTTTATTTTCGTTCTAAAGTTCGTTTCAACGAGTGCTTGCAACTCCTACTTCAGCCTTTTCCTATCTAAATTCCCCTCGATTATATCTACAGGAAATAATCCTGACTCACACATATTATTGTTTTTAAAGGACTTTTGTGTAATTTTCCTCACATAGTCGTATGGTAATGAACCACAATGTCATACTTTTTTACCATTCTAGCTAACACAGGAACCCACCCGTGACCTACCGATGGACAGATAGAAGAAGAAAATATGCGGAACTTACTACAATAACACGCAAAATATAACAACTTCACATTATTTCAATAGGTTGCTCCATTACAGAAGTAATGGCATGTACATTGCTTTCATTAACTTCAGAGCCAGGCGAGCAGCCTTTTAACTACAAGAAACATAATATATAGGACTTACAGTTGTCTTTGATTTAAGACCACACTTAAAGGTACAATTCCCTCAATCAAACGCCGCAAGGAGAAATACATGAAACACCTACTCAAAAAATCTAGATTATTACCATTTTATTTAGCCTTAGGAATGTTGATCCTGCCTACCATGGCTCAGGCAGGTACCCTAGGCGGCACCGTGGTGGTCGATCAAACAGGAAGTATCGACGTCACATTTCAAGGAAGCGATGCTGGCTATACGAGTACTTTGTATTTTGGCGGCCAACGTTTGTTCTCCTCTAATGTAGATCCGGGAACCTCCTTTACTCTCCATGGATTTCAGGCTGGTCAGGTTCTGTCATTTTCCATTCTGGTCGAAAATACTCAAAATGAATTTTTTGCTGGAACAGGCTCATTGAACAGCGATGGCTTAGCCCATGCCATGGTTAGCAATTTAGTAGGAGATGAGGGAACCCTCATTGGCTTTGAAGATCTTCTTGGTGGTGGGGACAAAGACTATAATGACCTCATGTTTTCTTTCTCGAATACCAATATAGTAGTTCAAAATCCCGAACCAGCAACTATCGTGTTGTTTGGATCTGGGTTGTTGGGCTTAGCTGCCTGGCGGCTTCGCAAGAAACACGCATAACATCTTATTTGCCTTCGCATTATCATACGGCCCATTCAAGATTCTTGAATGGGCCGTATTTTTTCTTCACCAAAAGGCGCATCCCTCAGAATCGGACTGTTAACGTCCCGATCCCATGCCACCACATCCAACCACTCATTCCTAACAGCATGTTTAAAAATATCAGAACAGCATAATCAGGACTTTTCATTTTTCCGGTTTTAAGAACAGATCGATGAGCGGTGGGATGAAACCCTTTGGACTCCAAGGCCATTGCTAACAGATTAGTTTGCCGAAGGGCATGTCCAATTAAGGGCACCACCAAGGGCACATATTTTCGAATACGCTCCATAATACTTCCAGATGAGAGATCTAACCCCCGTGAACGTTGTGCTTGAATGACTCCAATCCCAGCACCCATCAAAATCCCAACCCATCGAAAGGCCAAAGAAAATACGAAACCACCCCGAGCAGGCAAACCAAGTTGTTGAGAAGCTTGCGCTAGCTCTTCAATAGTTGAAGTCGAAAGCAACCACACCCCTCCCCACACCATGATCAACAATCGAATCCCCATCCCGAGACCGAACACGCAACCTTCCCAAGTTACGCCAAACACATCGAAAACTGGGACAGGCGTCTCTCCCTCCACAAAGAATGGCCATAACATCATGCTGTAACACACCAACAATGTCGCGAGAACCCATATCTTCTTGACGTTTATTCCAGCTTGCGCAGCCACTAAACCTCCCACAACCAAGGCTAAGATCCCAAGCAAATAGGCAGGATGTGAAAAACACAACGCCAGAACAAAGAAGCCCAGCACCACCAACGTTTTCGTTCGCCCATCTAACCGATGCACCCAAGTTCCGTGATTCAAATACAAAGAAACATTCATCGTACGTTCGGCTTAAGCGAAGCTTTGACCTCATTGACCGTGAGCAATGTATAACCCCATCGTTGACTAAACTGAGAAAGAAGAGGAATTTCCAAGGATGCGGTTCGCACAAGGGCCGAATCTTGAAAAATATCCCGTGGTGATCCATCGGCCACAATCTGTCCATCTTTCATTAAGAGGCATCGCTGAGCATATTCCGCGACCGATCGCATAGAATGCGTGATCATGACAATGGTATGGCCTTTCCGATTTAAATCTCGGATCATTGCCATCATCCGATCAGTTTCTTCCGCATCAAGCCCAGTGGTTGGTTCGTCAAAAATCAACATGGCCGGTCGAGTGGCAAGGATCGAAGCCACGGCCACCCGTTGTCGCTCGCCTTTTCGTAAAGAAAATGGATCTAAACCAGCACTTTCTTCAACCGAGAGGCCAACAGCTGCTAACGATTCCCGTACACGAACAACAATCTCTTCCTGCGAACAACCAAGATTTTTCGCACCAAAGGCAACTTCTTCCCAAACGGTATCCGCAAAAATTTGATGGTCAGGGTTTTGAAAGACCAGGCCTACACGTTTCACCAATTCATTCATGGAAGTCGTGCGCGTGTCTAAGCCATCAATCAGAATCCTTCCTTCAACCGGAGCCAGGAGGCCGTTTAGCAACCGAGCACACGTGCTTTTCCCTGACCCATTGGCCCCGAGCAGGGCTAGGAATTCTCCAGGGTAAATGAAACAATTTATGTTGCGAAGGATAGGTTGGTCAGCATACTGAAAATACACATCTTCAAATCGAACAAAGGGATCCGGCTGTGAGCCCCGCAAAGAAGGTAGTTCGCCCAGCCGAATGGTGTCATCAAGCACAGCTGCTGGAGGTGAGATCATAAGATTCATTTTTTCTGCACATGCGACAGCTTCATCTATCGTCAACGGTAGTGACTCGCAAACGAGTTCTTCAAAACATTCCGTCAAGGCCAGAGGGCGGATACCTCGGTTTCGCATGGTGTGAGGATCACGAAGCAATGCGTCAGGCGATCCTTCCCATACGATCCTTCCTTCATCGAGCAGGATCACGCGATCAGCCAATTGCAGATCATCATGATCTTGCTCGGTCATCAACAAGGCCATACCTGCATCTCGCAGCTGTCGCAGTGTCTGGCGCAGTTGCATTCGCGTAACGGGATCCAAATCCGAACTAGGTTCATCCAGGATGAAGAGTTGTGGTTCTTGTACGAGAACTGAAGCGATCACGAGCCGTTGGCGCTGTCCGCCGGACATGGTCATTGGATCGCGATCAAGGGAGGGCTCCAACCCAACAGAGCTTAGAGCAGAGGAAATCCGTCGCTTGACG
Source organism: Nitrospirales bacterium (assembly GCA_029261235.1). Taxonomy (GTDB): domain Bacteria; phylum Nitrospirota; class Nitrospiria; order Nitrospirales; family UBA8639; genus Nitrospira_E. The sequence goes on along the minus strand of JAJDBS010000041.1, from coordinate 8,235 downwards.
TCGTTGAAAGAAAGAGGTGGTTGTCGATATTCCAATGGATGCAGCAATTCCGCTTCCATGGTCGTGCCAACCAATTGTGTTTCAAAATCCTGAAACACTAAGCCCACACGATCTGCCCGCTTCCAAACGGGAGTAACTCGCGTACTTTCTCCACATACTTGCAAGCTGCCGGTTAATTCACCAGCAATCATGTGCGGGATAAGTCCATTGCACGCATAACAGAAGGTCGACTTGCCTGACCCACTGCGCCCCAGCAACATGACCATTTCGCCAGGGCTAATCGAGAAGGAAAGATTCTGAAGTGCAGGATTTTGCTCGTTTGGGTAGTAAAAAGAGAGGTTCTTACAATCCAAAAGAGACTCATGCGTTCGAGCATCGGCGATTCCAGGAGACAATTCATACTCTACAGAAGAAGGCTTCCCGGAAGGGCGAAGATTGTCTTGTGCCACAAAAGAGGAGCGAATATCTTCATACCGTAAATGCCATCGTTGAACGCGCGGATACAAAAACATGAGTAATGGTGGCCCCAACAACAGGCTCATCACGATATTATTGAAAAAAATCGCAGGAGCTAATACGACAAAGGGGAGCAAGCCTAACAACTCCACGCCCCAACCAATAATTCCGGCGCACACACCAGACGCCACGACGCAGATCAATCCATATTCCATGCCTTGTCGCCAAGACTGCACCAACGGAGGTTGGCCCGAAGACAACCAGCCCAAATTCCCCCACATCAAGTAAGGAAGATATCCAAAGAGAAAGTTGCCCAGAAAACCAAACACGCTCGCCGGGCCTAATGTCCCAAAACAGTCCCCGATAATATTGCCAATACCTGCTCCCCACGCCGCGGCTGGACCAAACAAGAGCGATGCAACAATTGGTATCGCATTCGCTGGACGCAGTTCCACAAATCCGGGAATGAGGGGAATGCCTGCTTTAAAAGGAATAAGGATAGCGGCGTAAATAGCAGCGATTTGAGCCGTCACAACAATCAGGCGCGTGTCCTGCCACACACTGACTAAGTCTGCCCACCAGCGACGTGGGTCATAACAAGCAAATTGAGTGATCATGAATGGAGAGATAATTCGTAGAGGGGAACCGCACCCAGAACTAGCAAGAGCTCTTCCGGTTTAGATTACAGGGCACCAAGCGGCGGCATATGATCGCAGGAAACATAATCTCATGCGATCAACTCATGAAGCCATGACGCAACGAAACCCTGTGTGTGCGTAGGAATATCCCTGCCGGAACCAATTTCGAAAAGACCGTCTCAGCAAACGGCTGGCAGTCAACGGCCCCCCACCCTTTACGACATAATGATCTTGATCAAAAAATCGCGCTGAGTATCCAGGATAAGTGGGGAGCGGGTTGAACCCTTCGAATGGATGAAAGACGGTTGATGTCCATTCCCAACCATTACCGACTAACTGCGCGACGCCAAAAGGGCTGATTCCTTGAGGGTCTGCAGTCACGGGCCGAGGATCCCAGGCTTGAAAATCAAAGTTGCCATGGCTGGCTTGGACTGACTCTGTGCCCCATGGGAAGGTTTGCTCGTCACCAGCTGGCGTTCCGAACGCCGCACGGTGAAACTGGTGTTCTGTCGGCAAAGCGAGGCCCTTCCACTCAGCATAAGACTGGGCCTGTTGATGTGTCACATAAACTGGCCACGAGAGAGGTAATGGCACATCTTGGAACGTCGTCCCTAAAATCCATTCTTCACCCTGGCGTTTCCAATGTGCTGGAGGCATTCCTCCCTCATTAACAAATTCCAAATATTCTCCATTCGTAATTTTGTAGCGAGTAATGGCAAAGGCAGGAACATCGACCTCATGCTCACCAAATTCATTGTCCCAACCAAATCCTTCTTCAGCACAACGTCCTAAACTCGCTGACCCTTCAGGTATTTTCACCATTTCATTGGAAGGAGCATGTCCATTAAGAAACAACCGTGTCGAATTCGGCATCTGCTTTTCATGATGATCTAAATGATGCAATAAATAGGCAGTTGTTTCGATATGCATGAGTCGATGCTCAATAGCCACATGCACCATTTGTTCGGGCACCTGTTCTATCGCCCGATCGACCTCTAGTCGGACTCGTGCATTATACCCTTCAACTTCTTCAATGGTCGGCCAATCAGAAGGGCTATCTGTAGAAACGGTGCCCACGGCCGGATCAATACCCGCCTCAAACAAATCGTCAAATGTGGCATGAAATGCAGGTTTGTCTAAGGTCCCGCGACACAGCTGGTTCCAATCAAATGCCTCGAGATGACCTAAATAAAAGATCAAGCGATGGCGCTCGGGAATTGGGCGCGCATACATGGCCTCTGGACTCACCAAAGCAAATAGACTGTCAGTCCGTCTCCGAGCATCTTCCAACTCTTTTTGAAGGCTGGAACATTGAGTCATCATCCTGAACCTCACTAATGAAAGCGGATCAATAAAAGGAGAATAAATGTGTGGATAGAAAGTAAAACCCCATGAGGGGCAACCGATATTATACCGAACTTGGCATCGTTCGAAAAGTTCCCGTTGACCTTTCAAAGATAGAAGCCACGACGTAAGGCAACCACTTGGCTCATATCTCTAGGCTGCTTCGCATTGGCTAGCCACGATAGACGGTCCTTGCTATTCTGCCCAAGGCCTACGAGGCTTGATACGACGATCCAGGCCATAGACCACTGTCGTGTCTATAGGCTTTCCTCACGACTCAAGATGGATTCCCTGTGAAAAACACCTGCGCGCTTGAAGTACAACATCTCAGCGTACGATTTCCTGACGGCACCTATGCGCTTCAGGAGATCGATTGGGAAGTGCACCAGAGCGAAACAATGGCCATCATTGGAGAGAGTGGCTCCGGGAAAACGACACTTCTGCGCTTGCTAAATCGTCTGGCTGAACCTTCTTCCGGTCACGTCTTCATTCAAGGTCATCCAGCCATTGATCAAGACCCAATTGCCCTACGTCGCCGCTTAGGATACGTCCCCCAAGATGGAGGCCTGTTTCCGCATTGGACCATCCGGCATAACGTCTGTTTAGTGCCTCAACTATTAGAATGGTCTATTGAGCAACAATACGATCGCTTCACGACCTTACTGCCTCTCGTCAATTTAGATCCAACCGTGATTGCTGATCGTTTCCCCATTGAATTATCTGGCGGACAACGCCAACGAGTCGCCATCGCAAGAGCGATAGCCGCAGATCCGCCCATTGTCTTATTGGATGAACCATTTAGTGCCTTGGATCCATTAACACGTCACGAACTACACGAACAATTTCTCATCCTCAAAACGCAGCTCCATAAAACCATGGTCCTCATTACTCACGATATAACAGAGGCCTTTCGGCTTGGCGACCGTATTACCGTATTGAAAGATGGTCGCATTCATCAAATCGGGACCCCGCAGGAACTCCTAACATCACCTGCCACCCCTTATGTGGCCTCACTCATAGAACATCACTCGGGCTTGCAACAGTGAGAAGCTTCTTGGGTTTTTGTAGACATCCACACCGGACTAGGAAGCCTACCTGGATACACGGCTATCTGTGTATTGCCCTATGGCTCATGATCTGGGCATCCTCAGTTCTCGCTTCGCCCGGCACATCCATCGTGATCGGCTCAAAAAATTTCTTAGAGAATCGACTGCTGGCAGAAATGTTTGCACAGTTAATCGAATCCCACACGGCATTAACTGTCGAACGACGCTTCGGCCTGGCCGGCACACAAATTTGCTTCCAAGCCCTAACCAACGGTGACATCGATCTCTACCCTGAATATACCGGCACAGGCCTTGTCACTATTCTTGATGAGCCAGCGATGCAAGATCCAAGTGCGGTTTTGAACCATGTGCGCAGCGAATTCCGAAAACGGTGGGACCTGTGGTGGCTCGCACCACTGGGATTTGATAATTCATTCGCCTTGGCTCTACGACGAGATCGCGCGGAGGCGTTGAACATTCGTACGATTACTGATTTGGTTGGAGCGGCAAAGCACTTGAAGGCCGCATTTGGCTTCGAATTCATTCAACGTGCCGATGGACTCCGCGGACTCAAGAATTTGTATGGTCTGGAATTTGAGGACGTGGTGGGGATGCAGCAATCCTTAAAATATGAAGCGGCAGACAAAGGCGATGTCGACCTCTTGGATGTGTATACCACTGATGGCCGTTTAGCGGTGTACGATTTTGTTGTCTTAGAAGACGACCGACGATTCTTCCCTCCTTATGACGCAGCGGCGTTGGTCCGTGGTGAAACATTGGAACAACACCCTGAATTGAGCAAAATCCTCAGCTTACTCACCAACGCACTCAGCCCTGAACGCATGCGTGAATTGAATTTTCGCATTCAAGAAAAGGGCGAAACGATACCGCAAGTCGCCTACGAGGCCTTACACACATTGCATCTCGTCAAGGAAACCCAACAGACCACCGCGACAACCACCAAAGAATCCACATCGTTTTTCTCCTACATGTGGGAACAACGTACGATGTTGAGAGTTCGAACCGGAGAACATCTCTGGCTGGCTGGCATCGGCTTACTACTCGGCATTGCGTTGGCGCTTCCACTCGCCTTCATCCTTGAACGCTGGCGAAGTGGAGCTGAAACGATGATTCGAATCATTGGCATGTCGCAAACCATTCCCTCGATCGCCTTACTGGCGTTTATGATTCCACTCTTTGGAGTCGGGGCACTGCCCGCGATCATGGCGCTATGGATTTATTCTCTCTATCCCATTTTGCGCAATACCTTTTCAGGCCTTCGCGATGCCGCACCAAGTGTGGTCGAAACCGGCCGCGCACTCGGGATGACCGAATGGCAAATCTTACGGTCTGTTCGCCTCCCGCTGGCCGCACCCACCATTATGGCTGGCATTCGAACATCCGCGATTTGGACGATAGGAACGGCCACGCTTGCAGCATTTATTGGAGCCGGTGGATTAGGCGTGCCCATTGTTTCTGGCCTGCAACTCGCCGATGTGCGTGTCATTCTGTCCGGGGCATTGCCCGTCACCATCTTGGCTCTCATCGTCGACGGCCTGTTAGGTTGGATTGAACGATTCGTCCGACCCCGAGGCTTAGAAGTGTCTAAGTAAATCAACCATTGAATTTTCTCATTGTCGTTTCTTGCATTCTTCCTGATCATCACAACTCCACAATGAGTTGCATCAAAACACCATAAATCGGTATAGTGAAGGCCATTATCGTTTACCTCACACTTCATATTATCCCCGTTCGTTTGATTGTATTTTTTCCCTTCCTAAGTCCAATCCTACGGTTTCTTAGTTGAAGGTACTAGACACAGCTATCACAACCCAAAGATCGATTCATTGAGCTAACGATGTGCACGCGTTTGAACCAGGGAGGCAAGTATGGATTCCAAAACTGAGACATCAATTACCATTGATGTACCGATCACTCGAGAAAATCCTGATACCCTCGGAAATATCGTGAAGGCAGGCCTTCTTGCCAATCCCAGAACATTGCCTTCAAAATTGTTTTACGATGAACGGGGCTCGACGCTCTTTGAACAAATATGCGAACTGCCGGAATATTATCAAACGCGAACTGAGCACCAATTGCTCGTCAGCTGGGCAGACGAAATTGTGGAACTCAGTGGGGCAGAGGAACTCGTTGAATTGGGTTCAGGCGCCGCGACCAAAACCCGCGTCTTGTTAGATGCCATGGCGCAGGCCGACCAATTACGCTATTTCGTACCATTTGATGTGGACGAAACAATTGTTCGCCGAGTGTCAGAAGAACTTGTGAAGGAATATCCCGGCCTTCAAATCCACGGAGTGGCTGGAGATTTCCTCGTCCATCTCGAGCATATTCCTGAAGGTGGAAAACGTCTTGTCGTCATTCTAGGTGGGACCATCGGCAATCTCCCAACGGTCGCTGCCGAAGATTTCTTGACTTCGGTGAATACCGAAATGGCGTCTGGCGATTTTTTCTTATTAGGCGTTCAACTCATTACAAACCCCGAACGCTTGGAAGCCGCCTATAACGATCAGCAAGGCATCACGGCAAAATTCAATAAAAATATTCTCCGAGTCCTTCAAACCCAATTGGGCGCCCAGTGTAATCCAGACAATTTCGACCATGTTGCGCGCTACAATCCAGACGCCCATCGGATTGAAATGTGGATCCGATCTACCCAAGATCAAAACATCGATATTCCAAGTCTTGACCTTTCAGTCCCGCTTCAAAAAGGCGAAGAGATTCGCACAGAACTCAGTGCAAAATTTGATCGCCCTTTGGCTGAAAAATTACTCATCGCCTCGGGCTTTGAGTTGGTCAAATGGTATACGGACTCCGAACAACTGATCAGCTTAGCACTAGCGCGAAAACCATAACCTGCATACAACCCGTCTCGTCCAGTAATTCTCTTGAAGCGGTTGTTCGTTCCCAAGAGCGAGAAAAGCGCTCATCATTTCCTCAAGCACCGATGATCTACCTTAATGTGGCAGGACTCTCCCCATTCGTACAAACAGTGCAACAAGAGGTCACGACGACTCTCGAACAATTTAGTCGACTTCTCTATTCTGAAGAAGGCATCCACTTTTATCGTGAGACAGTACAACGCGCTCGACAAATCCTGGCTCAATGGCTACACGTAGCGGATGCAGAACGCATCGCCTTTGTCCCGAATACCACGACAGCCAACTGGCTCGCCTTGTCTCGCATACAATGGCATCCAGGTGACCAGGTCCTTACCACAACCCACGAGAACTCAACGATTCTCAAAGAAATATTGTCTCTGCAAACGCGAGGTGTCCAAGTACACACGCTAGACCCAATTTCCCCAGATGAATTGGAATGTCAGATGACAAAATGTCTAGAGTCAACACACGTCCGAGCTATCGTTATCAGTCATGTCTCACACATTGATGGACGAATTTTTCCCATCGAGCGTCTCTATCGACTGGCTCAAAAATATCACGCTCTCCTGATTGTCGATGGCGCGCAAGCCGTAGGCCATATCCCGGTAAATTTTCAAGAGTGGCAGCCAGATGCCTACTTTTTCCCCGGACATAAATGGTGCGCAGGACCAATGGGAACCGGTGCGCTGATTCTCGGAAAACAATTTGCAGAATGCAGGGCAATCGCACTTTCTGACAAGGAAAAAGAACGCCGCCCGCCATGGGTAGACTTTGAACTGGGAACGCAGAACATTGGCTTGATCGCTGGCCTGACCAAAGCCTTCCTCATCAAAGAACAGGATGGGCTCAACACGACGAGCCAGGATGGCATCCGAAAAAAAATCCAGCAAGAGTTATCGAAGATGGAGAATTTCAATATATTGGAATGGGATGGACCTCATAGCCCGGGCATTGTGTCATTAACCTGCATCAATAAACAGACGGAAAAACAACTTCAATCAAAGGCACACGACATCTCTTGGAAAACGTTCCCCCTTCCCCAGAATCCCAAACAAACAGGCATACGCCTATCTTGGTCCTCGGCCACTTCCAATAAAGACCGAGAATTTCTCTTCAATCTCCTCAAAAGCATCAGCTGAATTCAAGAAAAATCAAACGAAAAAACTCTTCCATGATAACGACATTGATCTCTCTTTCCTCTATCAGCCTATCGCAGAATTCTCCTCCGTCATCTTAAGAAAGTGGCCCGTCTTTCCATGAGAGTACAACGAGGAGGAACCCTTCGGCAAAAGCCCTAGATGCCGAGAGCCTGGATTGTCGGGAAAAGCCCCTGGGCCTTGCCTATCTTCGGAAGCCCTAAAAACCATCCCCTAATTACCTAAGCAATTAAAAAAGTACGTAATTCACGATGACCAAAATGTTATGTAAAATGATACAAATATTAGTGCCAGGCTCAAAAAAATTCCCTGAATGCCCCATCTCCTTAGCTCATTGCACAAATAATCAAAAGGTCTAATCACCGCGTTATAAGAGGATCTTTACCTAATTTCCGAAAACAACTGTGAGTACAACTGGTCGCTGCAACACATGCCTGAAATTTCTCCGCCGGTGTTGCGTATTCTAAGGTTTTTCTCGGGCATTCGTTCAACTGCCGCGCGATTGTATTGAGCTGGGCTTGTGTATAGATAGATAAATCGATGCCTTTTGGCTAGTACTGCCTGAGCAGCCGGTTCGTATTCTCATTGGATCCCCGCTGCCATGGGCTCTTGGGGTCACAAAAGTAGACCGCAATATCGGTCGCGAGCGTGAACTGGCGATGATTGGCCATCTCGGTGCCTCGGTCCCAGGTCA
>JAJDBS010000005.1 GCA_029261235.1 Nitrospirales bacterium | reverse complement strand
AACGACGCTGCCATGCATCCACAGATCGGCAATGTTGGCGAGGTCTAAGTTGTATTCACTTTTGGACATGAGTTCAAAGCCTTCCGCATAGCCTTGCATCATGCTGTACTCAATGCCATTGTGCACCATCTTCACATAATGCCCTGCGCCATGACCGCCCACATGGGCCCAACCGTTTTCCGGCGCCAGCGTGGTGAAGATGGGAGCGAGGTGTGTGACAGGTCCTTTCTCGCCACCCACCATCAAGCAATACCCGATTTGCAATCCCCAAATGCCACCACTAGTGCCAGCATCCACATAATGAATGCTCCGTTTTTGAAGATCGGCCGCTCGGCGCACATCATCGTGAAATTTGGTATTGCCACCGTCAATGACAATGTCATCTTCTTCCAGAATGGTCCAAAGATGTCGAATTGTTTCTTCGGTGGGATCGCCTGAAGGCACCATGACCCACACGGCTCTAGGTTTAGGGAGTTTCGAGATGAGATCTTCAAGTGACGTAGCGCCAGTGGCGCCTACCGACTCAGCTTGTGTGATGAGATCAGTCGAGCGATCGAAGGCGACGACCCGATGTCCGCCTTGGGTCAGACGCGTCACCATATTCATGCCCATTTTTCCGAGTCCAATAAATCCAATATCCATCGCGCCCCTCCTTGGGTTAAATCATTCTGATAACTCTTCGGTCGGTGAACAACGAAAGATTAGGGCGATGAATGGGAAGCTGGTCGATTTCGGCGTGCCACCGTGTGGGATGCGCGTTTGGTATTGAGGGCGACGTCTAAGTTACAGGCCGCAGTGATGAGTCCAAAATGCGTGAAGGCCTGGGGGAAGTTGCCCAATTGCTCGCCGGAATGTGAAACCTCTTCTGCATATAATCGGAGATGATTCGCATAGGTTAACATCTTTTCAAAGATCAGTCGTGCCTCTGTCAGGCGACCGGCTTTGGTGAGGGCCTCGACCAACCAAAAGGTACACATGCTAAAGGTGCCTTCTTCGCCCTCTAAGCCGTCGTCGGCGGCGGTGTTGGTATCATAGCGATAGACTAAGCTCCCCAGAGCCAATTGTTCCAACGTGCGATCGAGGGTGGAGAGCATACGGGGGTCGGTAGGAGACACAAAAAAGACCAGTGGCATGATCAGGTTGGCGGCGTCTAAGGATTCTGAGTCATAGGATTGCACGAACGCGCCAACTTTGGGGTTCCAGCCACGATCCATGATTTCACGGTAGATTCGGTCGCGCTCCGTCATCCATCGTGCGCGGTTGCCAGGAAATCCCCGTTTGTCGGCCAGGCGAATCCCACGATCCAAGGCCACCCAGCACATCACTTTAGAATAGACAAAATGTTTGCGTCCGCCGCGAACTTCCCAGATCCCTTCATCCGGCTGTTCCCAGTTGTCGCACACAAAATCCAAGAGCCGGCACAGGTTGACCCAGAGGTCATAGGAAATGGAGGCCCCATGTTTATTGTAGAGATAGACGGCATCCATGAGCGCGCCATACATATCCATTTGTAATTGTGAGGCAGCGCCGTTCCCAATGCGGACAGGACGTGAACTGCGGTGTCCATCTAAATGGGAGAGTTCTTGTTCTTCTAAATCGCGACGGCCATCAATGCCATACATCAGTTGAAGCGAGCCATCCGGATTCAAGTCGTGGCAGCGAGCATTAATCCATTCCATGAAGCGTCCCGCTTCGACCGTAAAGCCTAAACGTAAAAGGCCATAGAGTGCGAAAGCCGAATCGCGAATCCAGGTATAGCGATAATCCCAATTCCGTGGGCCGCCGATATGTTCCGGTAAACTGGTTGTGGGCGCGGCCACAATCGCGCCAGTAGGCGCGTAGGTCAGGAGTTTGAGCGTGAGGGCCGAGCGGTGGACCACCTCTCGCCAGCGACCATCGTATTGACACTGCGAGAGCCAGCGTTGCCAAAAGGCGGAGGTATTGCGAAAGGCTTCTTCGCCAGATTCAGGAGTTGAAAGCAAAGGCTCACCATTCTTGGTTTCCAAGTACTCTAAAAAGAAGGTCAGTGTCTCACCCTGTTGAAGGGTGAATTCTTGAAAGGCCATCCCTTCGCGCGTTTGGAGTGGAATGGGACTGACCAAGCCAACAGATTGATCTCCAGATTGAAAGATGATGCCTTTAGGGCGGACATCAACCTCATGCGCATCACGGCCAAAGTTAAATCCAGGAGAACATTCCAAACGAAACGTCACGGTTCCACGGACGACAGACAGCGTCCGAATAATTTGGTGGCGGCGTGGGCGGTAGCCAGCTTCATCTGATTCTACCGGCATGAAATCAGTCAGTTCGCCCACACCATCATGTTGAAGGAAACGGGTGAGAAGAATGTTGGTTTCTGGTAAATACATTTGTCGGGTATTGCCTTTTTGGATAGGCGCAATTTTAAAATGCCCACCAATTTTGTCGTCGAGAATAGATCCGAAAATGCTTGGGGAATCAAACCGAGGAAGGCAACACCAGTCGATGGACCCATCAATACTGACAAGGGCGACGGTATGTAAATCACCAATAATTCCGTAATCACCAATATTTGTATAACTCATGAAGCTCCTACAGGGGTCAATGAATGAGAGAGGGCGAGTGTTTCATTAATAATACCCAAGAAATGCACGTAATACTATATGTAGCGTTATATTTATTCATTGCCGTCTAGATGTTCCGGCGGCGCACCATAATGGCCCGGTCATTCGCCTAACGGTACTTCTTCATGCAATAAACGAAGTCGTGATTCTTTCTAAGATCTATCGGAATCGAGAAAGATGGGCTGTATGAAAAATTCAGAGGTCAGACGTGCAAAGGGGGCAGGGACAAGGCGAAAAGATTAATCCTTTGTTCCTCAGTACGTCTCAGGTTTTGTCTGCTCACACTCAGACAGGTCAGCTATACACGGATATCAATGTGTGCGGTTGAACCATCTAAGCGAGGCGCCCGGTCTTCGAGCTGCTCTTGCTGAGAACCCTTTTTCTTCTTCCGTTGTTGACGATAATAGGGGCTATTGGGTCCGGCATCGCCATCATCAACGGCTGTGGTGGTACGAAGGGGAGTAATGGCTGAGTGAGAAGGAAGATTATTGATCTCCATAAGACACCTATATGGGTTGTAGGTGGTTGCCAGCTGTTCTAGCCTTTTTTCTCTCTTCTTAATACTTTTCGTCAAAATTTCTTAAATCTTTAATTTTTGGCAGTTTTTTTTTCAAAGTCCCTTGTCCTTTCTAGTTATTTAACCATATGGAGTAATAATTGAGGTCAGAGCACACGAAGTCGAAAAAGGAACAACAATACTGTTCAAAGGGGCTCGATCATGAAGATTCCCGAGATGACAAGAAGTGGAGGTGGTCGTATAATCGCCTAAGATGACTTCTGAGAACACCGCGGCAATTTCTTCTTTCGATTTATCCCGTCTTTCTTTCACGCTCCGCAATTCTCTTCCGTTTTCAGCCAACCTTGACCAATGTGTACCATTGACTGGGGATGCCTCCAACCGGCGGTATTTTCGCCTTCATCTTTCCGAGGCCCCAGTTTCCTCTCTCATTCTGATGCAATTGGCAGATCCCGAAGGGTTTAAGGCTTCGGAAGAAGCGGTGAGTGGGTCTGGTGAGGATGTTTCAGAGCTTCCGTTTCTGAATGTCTTGCATCATCTTCAGGCTGTGGATGTGGCTGTTCCTCGTTTACATTTTTTTGATGAGGCTGCGGGGCTGTTATTTCTAGAAGATTTTGGTGATGTGACGTTGGCCCAGGCCTGCCAAGGTGTATCAAATGAAACTCTTGAATCACACTATCGGCAGGCGGTTGGTGTGCTTGTCCAGATTCATGTGCAGGCCTCTGTTCCATCTAATACCCCTTGCCTTGCGTTTTCTCGTTCCTTTGATGCGCCATTGTATTTGTGGGAGTTCGAACATTTCCTGGAATATGGGGTCGTGGCGCGTCAGGGTAATGCTATGCGTTCAGAAGACTCGCTGCCTGTCCAGGAGGAATTCAACAAGATCGCCACATGGTTGGCTGAGCAATCGATGGTGTTCACGCATCGGGATTATCATTCTCGAAATTTGATGGTGGATGGCGAACGATTGGGCGTCATTGATTTTCAGGATGCGTTAATGGGGCCAGCCACCTATGACTTAGCCTCACTTCTTCGTGATTCCTATATTGCGCTAGAAGAATCATTAATCGATGAATTAATCGAGTATTATCTTGAGAAGATGCGGCAGGCGCTTCCTTCAGCACAATGCACCGCGATGCATGTAGATGACGTCGATACGTTCCGCCGTCTCTTTGATTTTACTAGCATTCAGCGCAATCTGAAAGCTGCTGGGCGCTTTGTGTATATTGATCAAGTAAAAGGGAATCCGAATTTTCTTGCATCGATTCCTCGAACGTTACAGAACGTGCATGCCAATCTCATCAAATACCCCCAATTGCATCGTTTGCTCAAACACCTCTCTCCCTACGTTCCTGAATGGCAATAGTTGAATTGCTGAAACAAGCCGCCAACGGCGTTTTCGCCATTTTGCTGTGCTCATGCGTAGGTTGTAAGTTTCACGCGTCAAGCCTACTTCGCCGAAGTGAGTTACGAAGGCCGGGAAAAGCTGAGGTCTTTCCTTCGACAAGGCTCAGGAAGGAACTGGGCGGACCCTTCAGCAATGCTCAGGGTATGCCTTTTTTTAAACAATCCCAAATACTGGGAAGAATCGTGAATTTTAAAAAATACTCAATAGGCACAACATGAAAGCGATGATTCTCGCGGCGGGGTTAGGGACTCGTCTTCGTCCGCTGACTGACTCCATCCCCAAGCCGTTGTTGCCAGTTGGCGGGACCCCGTTGATTGTATGGAACCTTTTATTGCTGCGTGCCGGTGGCATTCGAGAGGTCATCATTAATCTGCATTATTTAGGGTCGATGATTGAAGAGGTTTTGGGTGATGGCTCACGTTGGGATATGCAGATTCAGTATTCGCATGAACCGGAGTTGTTAGGCACGGGTGGAGGTCTGAAAGCTGCTGAATGGTTTTTTGACGGACAGCCCTTCCTCGTCATGAATAGTGATACTCTGATTGATTTAGATTTGCCGTCTCTTCTCGATTTTCATCATACCCATGGGGGAGTGGCCACTTTGGTCTTACGTGATGATCCCCAAGCCGTACAGTGGGGTGCGGTTGAATCTGATGACCAGGATTCTATTCTGAGAATTAATGGCCAAGGTCTTCCCGAGGATGCGTCAACGTCTGTGATGACGTCTCGGATGTTTGCGGGTGTGCATATTCTCCACCCATCTATCATGGATGCTGCACCAACGGGGACGTTCTTTTCGATTATTGATTCCTATACCCGTGCGCTTACTGAGGGTTCTCGCCTGTTAGGCTTCGTTCAAGCTGGTTATTGGTCAGATATTGGCACTGTGCAACGCTATGCACAAGCGAAGGATGACGTAGAGGCTGGTTTACTGACTCTTGCGTCATAACAGAGAGACTGCTATTTTCCGCATTCCATGGTATCACCTATACGAGCGTTGAAATTTTATTTGAAATTATACGATCGATCCCTTACATTGAAGAGACTCCTTCTTTTGATGGGTTGATGTTCAATCGTCTGTCACAAAGGATAACGAATATTGAGTGTTCGGATCTCAAATATAGCAAGGAGTTTTTCTCCTTCTTCCTCAGAGGTAATTCGATCCGTGGCGACTTTTCACCAACTCCAACGATTACTACAACAATCTCTACGAGATCTTCACGCCGAGTCGAGTGATCTGGAATCTGCGCAAGAACAAGAGCTGAGTCAGTCCTTGCAACGCTTAACCGGACGTCTTCATCATATACTCGAGGAATTGACAGACTTGAATAGTGCCGATGCCGGAGCGGTTTCAGGCTTAGGCGATGCTCCTGTTCCTCACGGTCCCATCCATTTGATGACGTCCTGTGAAGGTGTGGTGCTGATGGCCAATGATGCAGCTGTTGCTGCCTTGAAGATGGATGTGGCCAACATCGGGACGGTCGAATTAGCTGAGTGGATTCCTTACGAGGAATGGCGTTTGATTCGACATCAGTTGAAGACTTGTGAACCGTCGCGAGGGTCTGTGTCCTGGGTTGTTAACATGGCTCTGTCAGGAAATGACTTGCAACGGATGATGTGTTCTGTCGTCCCGATGCAGGATCAATCGAGGAACATCACAGCGTGGCATTGGGAATTGCACATGCATCAGGAATCTCCTCATTCACATCCCTTTGCCAACTTGATGCTAGGTCTTGAGGCAGAACTGTTGAATGGACAAAGTCTTGATTGTTGTTTGAAGAGAATTTGCGAAGGGTTAGTCCAGACGTTTGAGTATCCGTTTGTCTGGATGGCGACCGTGCGGAATGGTCAACGGATTCACTTGCGCGCGCATGCGTCTATGCCTGCTTTAGATTGGGATGCGCATGGATTGTCGTGGTGGTCGTCGATTTCTCAGCAGGATGAGTTAATGCAGGCCTGTGCAGAGGCTGATGGCTCGTTGGTCTCTCGGGATACTCCACATACTGGTGAATTTTCTTGGTTTCCGACTGCCTTTCATCTTCAGGAAGCGTATTGCATCCCTTTGGGATCGGGTGATATTTCAGGTCTACTGGTTGTGTGCTCGAAGATGCCGAAGGTGTTCGATTTTGCTGCACAACAATCGTTAGAAGCTTTGGGCCACCAGATCAAGAATGTGCTGGTCCGAGGAATGGAGATTGAGCAATTTCGCCTTCATAGTGCTGCCCTCAGTATTGTGCATGATGCCGTGTGTGTGACTGATCCGAGTGGTCGAATAGAATGGGCGAATCAAGCCTTTTCTAAAGTGTTCGGCGGTACACCTGATCATGAAATAGGCGCTCCGCTTCGTTCGTTTCCACATGCGCAATTTCAGGAGCCCTGGTCAACGTTCGAACCAACCACGAAGGCGATAGGTTGTGTCAAAACAGAAATCATGGAAAAAGGGAGCAATGGTGATTCGCTCGTCTTTGAGCAGATGGTGACTCCATTAGTTGATGCACAGGGCCTCACGCCACATTTTGTGGTGAGTCTTCATGACGTGACGGCTCGAGCGGTTGCTGAAATGCAAATGAAGCATCAAGTGTACCATGATTCTCTAACGGATTTGCCCAATCGGATCATGTTTGAAGATCGTTTACAGTTGGGTTTGGCTCAGGCCAGGCGTGATGGCACCTTGTTAGCTCTCTTGTTTTTAGACTTGGATAATTTTAAATCGATCAATGATCAACATGGGCATCAAATGGGAGATCGTTTGTTGCGAGTAGTGGCAAAACGACTAGTGACGTGTGTGCGTACCACAGACACGGTTTCCCGTTTGAGTGGTGATGAATTTACCATTGTTTTACAAGGGCTTGAGCGCATTCAAGATGTTCGACAAGTGGCAAAAAAAATCCTCGACTGTCTCACGCCGCCGATTCAGCTAGGTGGGCAAGATGTTCCGGTGCAGATTAGCATCGGTATTGCTGTGTCCCCAAACGATTCAACGGACTCACGCAGTCTGTTGGCCATGGCTGATCAGGCCATGTATCGAGCGAAGGATCTTGGTGGCCAGCGTTGGTCATTTGCTACGGCAGCATGGAATAGTGAATAGAACAGACCTGCCATCCTCTTCTCAGATTTCTTCTTCATTTCGTTTTTTCATATTTCATTATCAGGTTCAGGTTTTACAACCCTTACGCTTTCTCTAACGTTGAGGAAAAGCCACGTTTGTTGAGAAAATGCTGCGTGCTCCCTTACAAATGAAATGGACATGATTCATCTTCTGTTCCCTCTCATTTGCCTCATTCCATAGCGAAAAGTTAGTGATTTCTGTCGTGCCTGCTTCTGTAATTTTTTACAGACAATAGAGCGTATGTCATCGTAACTACGCGGGACAACACGGAATTCTTAGCAGAGTGAGTTGGAAATCTCATCGCAATCGAGCGGAATTTTTGGATTATTTGTTGATTGATCTTCGTGGCTATCATTGTTGAAATGTTGCGAGAAATATTCTGGCCTTGTTTTTGCTACTTTGATCACCAAGATATAGGGATGCTAGTGGTTTTATCCTGTTGAGATCATACGTTTGTGCGGAAAAAAGGAGTATTGATCCATGATTGTTTGCTTACAACCGATGAAAATTTTTGCTGCTGGTGTTATTCTTGTGATGATCACTCTGGCAATGGGGTGTGGGCACCGGACCTCGCATGGGAGCCAAGGTCATTCGAAAAAATCTACTAAAGCTCGAATGGTCATGCAGCAACCGACATCCTTAGGTCTTGCATCTGCAAACGGTGCATCTGGAAATATAACGGGTGGTGAAGGTTATTTTCCTGATGAATCTGGTGCATTTTCCGATCTGCTGGAAGAAGCGGTGATTCAAGAGGATCCGCAGTTCAATATTGACGGCAGAGGTGAAGTTGCTCCAAATGACTACTGGGTTAATCGTACTCGTGCTGAACAATTCACCGCACAAAGTGGGTTGGAAGATGTCCTCTTTGGATTTAATAGTATTCAACTAGATGAGCGGGCTAAAATCATTTTGATCGCGAATGCGGAATGGTTAAAAGCTCATCCTGAGGCCGCTGTCACGATCGAAGGCCATTGTGATGGTCGGGGGACGTCCTCGTATAACTATGTGTTGGGTGAGAAACGAGCGCTTCGAACAAAAAACTATCTCACGAGTTTAGGTGTGTCAGGCGAACAGCTGCAGGTTATGTCATTTGGAAAAGACAATCCCGCCTGTAGGGCTTCGACGGAACCTTGTTATCAAAAAAATCGTCGAGCTCATTTGGTTTTAGGGATGACGTATGCGGCTACGGCTATGCGCTAGTGATGAATGATCTGGTGAAGTGTGATTTTTCTTTTGGGGTGTCGTTGAAATGTCAAAGGGCAATACTATCTTTATGAGAAATATTTCAACAGTGTTTGTGCGCTGCTGTGCAATGATGATCATTTTAAGTCTGAGCACCATTGTTATGGGGTGTGTCGCGCAACAGGCTGATGTCGTCAGAATTAAGCGAGAATTAGATGCGAAGATCCGTCAGCTCGACAAAAGTAAAACCTCTCTTCAAGAGGCCGTGAGTGATGCCAACACGTCTTTGGATAAAGCGAACACGCTGATTGCGAGTCAGCGTGAGGAAATTCAAGAGCTCTTACATGCCCGTGCTGAAGTCATGGACCAGGTCGCGACATTGAAGGACACCGATTTATCGCAGGTGCGTGGTGCGATAGAGCAGAATCAGCATCTTGTGAGTGAGCTGGATCAAAAAATGGCTAGGCTCGATACGAAAGTACAGACCGTAGAAACATCTGTGCAGCACTCACATGACGCACTTGAACCTCTTGTGCAGGAGCTTCGGCAGCAAGTCAGTGCGGAAGAACAACTCCTGACAGCTCAAGGTGGGAAGCTCGGAGAATTTCGTACGTCGATGGTAGATTATCAACAGGTCTTGACCGAGCTTCAACAGAATGTCGCTCAGCAGGATCAGCAGGTGGCTAAGCTGAATCAAGATGTTGATCAGTTGGGACAGCGACATAACTCGAATTTTCAACAAGTGCAGTCGGACGTCAAAGATGTCCAAGTACATATTCAATCTGTGATTGGAACATTGGAACAGATCAGCGCAAAATTTAGTGGACGGTTGGATGCTTACGAGCAAGAGCGCACATCGGTTTCTCAACGAACAAGCACGGAGGGTTCTTTATCCTCTCAGGTGTCTTCGACCTCTACGTCATCACGACAAATAGGAAAGCTCCATCAATCTGGTCTACCAAAGAATATTGACTCTTCTCCAAAGCGAAGCCCAGAGGCTTTGCTTGGATCCAATCGATCTGTGACGAAAGGAGTTTCGGGGGCAGCCGTGGCTTATGCCGCGCAACCAAAATTTCGAGTGACGCCGCCTCCTCATATTCATAGCAAAGTCCAGGATGATCGGGCAGCCTATCAAGAGGCCTTCAAGTTATTGCGAGCAAAAAATTATGGGGGAGCGGCAAGAAGCTTTTCAAGATTTCTCCGTACATACCCTGACTCATCGCTCGCAGGCAATAGCCAGTACTGGCTGGGTGAATGTTACTACGGTCAACGACGTTTTCAAGAAGCCATTGATGAATATGAACGAGTCTTTACGTTTCATCCTTCCAGTCGCAAAGTGCCCGCCTCACTTCTCAAAATTGGTTACGCGCATCTCGAACTCAAGCATCCTTCCATTGCGCGCTCAGTCTTTCAACAACTCGTTCGCACCCATCCACAAAGTTCCGAAGCCATTAAAGCCCACGGTCGTCTCCAAGAAGTCAACGCTCTCCTCCACAATCCTTCATAGCATTTCTTGCGAAGTATCAATTTTCCGGTTCGAATTTATTAGCCAAGTGAGTTTAGATTTGGCTGCATCTTGATCGAGAGCCACTGAGTAAACTTGCTAAGTCCTTTGTGGCCTACTCCTTTGCAAAGGTAAGCTCATTTTTCTCGGTTTCCAATATTATTCGCTCGTTCATTTTTTCTTGACGATTTCTGGCACACATGGTGAAGACTTGGTAGCTAAGTCTGTTTGAAGAGATGTGGGCGATCCCCTTGGATGAGTAATCTCTGTCTGAAGATTTAGATGCGACTGACAGAATGATGTTGATTAGGTGGTCGACTGTTTTGCAAAGGTACCTGGCAGTGACCTTACAGTAATGACTATCAAACCGGTAAAGAACACTAGTGCACCGGGATGGTAGTCAAGGGCCTTGAAAGTTGGTTCGAAAAACGGAAGATACCAGATCAGGACTGCAAGTAGCATCAAGCTTATCTCGCTAGTGCCACGCTCAATGCGCGGGATCAACATGGCGATGGGGACTAAGAGGACCATTGCATCATAGTGCATGATTTTTGGTGTTAGCAGGCAAATGGACAGTGCGAGTGCAAACGCCCGGTACAAAGAATCATCAGTCGAACGCCACGTAAGTGTGAGCATGAGAAGAGTCGCAAGGCAACACAGGATTTGAATGCTCCAGGCAACCACATTACTTGCGCCAAACTTCAAGGCCAACATCAGGAAGGATGGTGCGCGATCAAATATCGGGTTAGCTGCCTGGAAGAAAGAGTCGGAGTGATAGCGAATTCCCTCGACGAACGAGAGCCAAATGTCGAATCCGAAGACGAGACTGACAATTGTCGACAGCATAATGGCGGTGGCTGCCATGGCTGTAAGAGCGCGCCAGTTTCGATCGATCAATAAACAGAATGGCATTGCTAGAGCTAGATGCGGCTTGATGGCAACCAATACTGCAATGCTCCCGGCCTTTGTCGGATGGCGCTCATAGGTCAACATGAAACCAGCCATCAGTGCGGCATAGATAATGCCGGTTTGCCCGGCCACGGCCGTATAGGTCGTTAATGGTGAGAGCACAGTCAGGCCGGCTGCGAGCCAGCTGTCGGTAAGTCTGAAAATGAGCCAGCCCAATATGATGAGCGGCAAAGCGGTCCACAGCCAAAGAGCATGGATGTGATGCAGGAGGCCGAATGGTGCCCACATCAAGAGTGCGACCGGGGGATTGAAAAAGTGCAGCTGATTGATCTTTTCTCCGTAGATGTTGAGAAGACTTGCTTCAAAGGCGGAATGGTCCCACACAGCTGAAGCTGCGCCTTCCAGCGTCATGACGGCCGCGTTGTAAAAAACCAGAAAGTCTCCGCCAGCGATATCTCCGTTGCGATTAATGAATTCACCTTCGACCGGAAACAGCACACCGTATCCGTAATAGCTGTAGATCAAGCTGGGAGTCGCGAGCAGGATGACCACGACGAATCCCATTAAACGTTGAGTAGACTGATGCATGTTCTTCGCCAATCTTGTAACTTCGAGTTCATGATAAATCGATCTTTTTGAACGGTAAGCCGACAGGCTTCCGCGTTGGGTTCGACTCCAGAGACCTGTTCGGATCGAGCTCCCAGGGATCGGTTATCTTCGGCCACGAATCCTACCTCCTGAGGGTGGAGAGAGCTTGCCAGGATTACGTATTTCGTGAGGAGGTTGGTGACAATGTGCCGCACTCCGAGGAACTATGAATGGTCCCTCAATCCATCTGAGATCATCTTAGAGGGTCGAGTTCCAAAAAGATCCTCATTCACGATCAGTTATTCAGATAACTTAAATCGACCAGATGGGGCGGGCAGCGCGCTGGTCTCGGCATGCGTCAATCAGACTTGTTTGCTCACAACGGTGGAATGGTCGCTGTTGATGACCTGCACGATGCTTAAATCGTATTTTTCGTGTCACAAGAATTCCTTGAAGAGATTCACGATTGGATTGCCGTTTCCCATAAAATAGACCTATCAATGCTGTTCGGTTCTCCAGGCCAATACTTAAAAACTAACCTTGAGAACCATTCACTCAAGATTATGAAAGATGGTTATCAATTTTGAGAAACAGCCGGAATCATTCCGCAGCTTTTTATAAACGAGAGTATCTCTTAAGAACTCCCAGTATTTTCCGAAGATAGTTCATAATAGTATTATTTCCTTAGACTTGCTCTACGCACGCCCCAGAGTCGTTATGTCTATTGCCAGCGATCATTCCGTTGACTCTACCTTAAAGCCGTTGCCTGCATTCCAATCTGGGCGTGCATGTATATTGAACCAGGACTATGGAGTTACCCTATCGATTGTCGTGCCCTTATATAACGAGGCTGAGAACATTGATGTTTTCCTTGATCGAACAGAACGGGTCCTGCAGGATCTTATTAGCCCCTTGGGGGGGAGTTATGAATTCATTTTTGTCGATGACGGAAGCTCAGATGATACGGTTGATAGACTTCTTCAACACCGAGATCGCAATCCTCGGATAAAGATCATTAGCCTCTCTAGGAATTTTGGCAAGGAAAGTGCCATGTGTGCTGGCCTACATTATTCGACTGGAGCGGCAGTGGTCCCCATGGATGTCGATCTCCAAGATCCTCCAGAACTCTTGCCAGATCTGTTCCAGAAATGGCTAGAAGGGTATGATGTTGTCTATGGCATCCGACGCGATCGACACGCAGATCCGTGGATGAAGCGGCTGACCGCATTTGGTTTTTTTCGATTATTTAACCAACTCGCGGAAACAAAAATTCCCAAGGATACCGGAGATTTTCGTCTCATGGATCGACGAGTCATACACGCACTTGACGAACTCCCAGAACGAACTCGTTTTATGAAAGGATTATTCACATGGGTGGGATTTCGTCAAATCGGCGTAGACTATGATCGCCACTCGCGGGCTAAAGGAAAAACGAAATGGAATATTCGAGGGCTGTGGAAACTCGCGTTGGATGGCATCACATCCTTTAGCATCGTTCCACTTCGAGTGTGGACATATGTCGGTCTCGCGGTTTCTTTCTTGGCCCTGAGCTATGGTGTGTTCCTGACGATTCGCACGGTCGTTGCAGGCATTGATGTACCCGGCTATGCCTCACTCATGGTGACCATGCTGTTTCTGGGAGGATTGAATCTTTTTACTTTAGGAGTACTCGGGGAATATTTAGGAAGAATGTTCATGGAAGTGAAAGGGCGGCCATTGTATGTGCTTCGCGACACGTATGGGATTCAATCTACTGTACAGAAACACATGCAATGAAGTCTCACATCTACACTCAAATGGCGGCGATGGAAACAAACCACTGGTGGTTTGTCGGTCGACGGCGGATACTCACGGAAGTACTCATGACTTATGCGGATCTTCCAAGCAAATGTCAGATTCTGGAAGTTGGATGTGGCACTGGCGGCAATTTATCAATGCTTTCACAATTTGGACGGGTTTCTGCAATAGAACCTAATGATCAAGCTCGACAGCTAGCCAGTCAGAAGGGTGACTTTGAAATACGTAGGGGAAGCCTGCCTCACGACATTCCCTTTGATCCTCAAACGTTTGATCTTATTTCAGCTCTCGATATCCTTGAACATGTATCTGATGATCTTACGAGTCTCCATTCTCTTCGCAATTTTCTACGGCCGAAGGGGTGGCTACTCATTACCGTCCCAGCCTTCTCCTTTCTCTGGAGTACTCATGATGAGGACCATCATCACAAAAGACGATATAACAAAACACAACTTCAACGAATCGTTCAAGAAGCAGGATTCTCTCGTGTTATCGTCACGTACTTCAACACTCTTTTGTTTCCGTTGGCAGCCAGTATACGGCTGATGAAAAATATCCTCGGACTTAATGAATTGAATGAGCAAATGGCCTTACCTGGACCTATTAATCAATTATTGACATGCTCGTTTTCTTCCGAACGGCACGTTATCAAAAACTGTCCCCTTCCAGTGGGGCTTTCCCTTCTTCTTCTGGCGCGACGATCTTCTTAAAATGGCTACTCCGCTGTTGTGAGCTATGCGTGAGATTTCTTGGTAGTCACCTTTGATCATCCTTGGCGTAATAATCATCCTGAATTTACTTCTTTTCCAAGAGGATGGAGGCGCGTCAGTCATTCCAGTTAATGAGGGCAGCTGCACAGCAGATTGATGAGATCGGTTCATAGACCCTGGTGCACCGTAAGCCCGAGTTGACAAGCAAAACGCCTACGTTAAAGTTGCCAAGATTCATCAACAATCTATCTTCCAGAAACAATCACAATTGATACCCGTAATCATCGGCGCCTCGGTTTTTGTGTTGTTAGCACTGCTCGGCGGGGAGCTATTAAATGATCCCGATACATACTGGCATATCGCAACAGGACGTTGGGTGCTGGAACACGGTAGCGTGCCCAGTTCGGACCCGTTTTCCCACACGATTCTCGGAGCTGATTGGCATGCCCATGAATGGTTGTCCGGTGTGATGCTTGCACTATTGCACGCTGTATGGGGGTGGAAAGGTGTCGTCATTTTTACGAGTGCAATGATTGGCCTTACGGTTGGTATTCTCGCATGGGGATCGTCGAAATATCTCAGAAATTTCTACGTTATCGTAATTTCACTTGCAGCTCTTGTTGCCTTTAGCCCACATATCCTCGCCCGGCCTCATGTATTGGTTATGCCGGTTTTGATGCTCTGGGTAGTGCTGGTTACGTTTGCGCGAAGTGCGCGTAAGGCGCCCAGTTTCTTAGTCGCTTTATTAATGATTCCCTGGGCAAATATGCATGGCAGTTTTCCCATCGGGTTGGGCGTCGCAGGTTTGTTGGCTGCGGAGGCTTTCTTTGATGAGCAAGATAACGCGGGCCGTTTCGTCGTTGTGAAAAGATGGGGACTGTTTTTGGCTGTGGCCACGCTGGCCTCTCTCGCCACACCTTATGGCATTCAAGGTTTTTTCTACCCATTCCAGCTTGGCGGCATGGAAAGGACCTTACCCTGGATCACTGAATGGCAGCCTTTGAATTTTAGCAAGCCAGGCGTAGTTGAAAGCTGGGTGATGTGTGTATTAGCTGTCCTTTTGTTCCGAGGAATTCAGCTTCCATTCTTTCGTCTACTCATCTTTCTAGGGTTGTTATATCTTACGTTGTTACATCTTCGTATGGCGGAATACCTCTTGTTTATTGCCTCAATGTTGGTGGTCCCGGTGATCGCAAAACAATGGTCTGATGCGCCATGTCCAGCCTCTTCTGGTTCGTCTCGGATAAACGTGCACGTCAAAATTGCTACAATTTGCGGTTTCGCATTCATCGGCTCTATCGCAATGCTTGCAGCACGAGACGTTGCTCCATCAAGACTCACGAGCCCTGTGGCAGCTCTTGCTGCTGTACAAAAAGCGGGCCTTTCCAACAAGCCAGTTCTCAATTCTTATGACTTTGGTGGCTATTTGATCTTTGAAAAAGTTCCAGTATTTTTTGATAGCCGTGCAGATCTCTATGGTGACGCGTTCATGGATAAGACTTTTTCGGCATCAAACCTCGCGGATGCATCTCCGAACCTGAGCGATTTACTTCAGGAATATAAGATCGAATGGACTATTTTTGGCGCTAATGAGAACGCTGTCAGGATTTTAAATAAAGAGCCTGACTGGGTTGAGTTATATCGTGATGACGTTGCTGTCGTGCATGTTCCAAAGAGCTGACTATAGATGAGGTGATCAGAGCTAAAGCGTTGCTGTTTCCACGGCTAATTCCATGAACGCAGAGACGGTTGACTGCTCTTTGCCATCTGCCAAACAAGCGGCATTTTCTCCCACTGTTAGGAAAGTATCACGCACGGCCAGCTTATACAGCCAGCTATCGCGGCCCATTTCTCCTTCATTCACAATACCAACGCCCAAACCTTCAGCAACAGCTTTCTGCATGGCCTCGTGTCTGCCAGGTTTCAATGTGTTTTTGAGAGTAACTTTGCCCAGCTTTAATATTTCCCCAAATGCAGCATGTGCTGATGATCCACGTTTGTGCCATAGGACTGTTTCATCAGTAAGATCTTCCAGTTTTATCCTTCGCTGGCGAGCCCCTTGATGCCAAGAATTCAGAAATAAAATGAATGAAGAGGAAATAGGGGCCAGCCTGTCTCAGTTTTTCAAAAATTAGTTCGAAGCATTTCTGGAGTGCGGCATTCTCGCCCATGGGTTTCTGTGCTTGATGTGTGGGGAATGCGCCGAGGCAAAACTGGTGGTGTTCTCCTATAAATGAAGAGTTTTTTACGAGTCATATGGCCCTGAAGGAGTGCATACCAGATCGCGTTATTCGGACCACAAAATGGCAGGCCCGTTCCTGGAGGGTTGCCTCAGGATGCTGCGCCACATGCCGTCGCAGTGCCATGTAATCTAACTTCCGGCGCCGGGTTCGAGGAAAATGAGGGCTAAGTCAGCTCGCCTGTACCAATTGTGTACACACCAGATGCTGATGCTGAAACGCCGCACGGCTTTGCCCTTGCTGGACCTATCCACGATAAATCCCACCACCCGTCGTCGTAAAACGATGCTGTAGGCCATAGTGGTCAATAGCATTCACCACATGGAACTTATTTGGAAATGCTATAGATATCCTTGTGCTTTTGTTTTGAGCCAAAAGCTCAGGCAGTGATTATGATAATTTCCCTTCATGTATTTCATGTTCTCGATTTTTAACTTGAAATTCTTTCTAAAGGCCTTCAACTTACGTAAGACGTACAGATGAAGACTTTGGATCGAGTCCAGCTGATCTTGGCGGCCTATCACAGTCGTTCATCCGTCTATACATATGCCAAAGATTACTATTTACGATAGCAGTATCAGTTATGGGCATACGGGATAGTTTTGCCTTCAGGTTCTTGGGATAGACTCAAGGTCACGTACTCTTCTTTATTGACATGCTCTCGATCTGCTTTGGGGCACTATTGTGGAACTACCAGCGAGGAATATGCTGTTACTCATTCCACATGCCCATTCCTTGCCAATGCGGATTGCTCAATTTAAATATCTATAGACGAATGGAAATATGAAAACCTAATCTTTAACCCTCAGGCTCTATATGGTCCCAAAGATCCCAATACGGCGGATTATCGTGAAGAGCACTATCAACAGTATTTCAATCAAGTGCAATGTCTGTATACAAGATTAGAAGATTTCTTTGAGCGTATGCAGAGCTCCGGTATTTGGGAAGATTCGGTCATCATTATCCATGGGGATCATGGATCCAGAACTATCCAGACATAGCAAACAATCCGAAATGAAGCCCAACTTTCAGAAAGAGATATGCTTCATGGCTATTTGATTTTTTTTGCTGTGAAGGGGCCAAATCAGAAAGGGGTGTATGATCCGATCGCGTATCCTCTCGAGTATCCATTGCACATGAACGTTTTGAATAAGCTGTCCAACACTCAAGAGCTTGTCCAACATGCCGTGCCGTATGTGTATCCCAAGTCAGATGACCCAAATCCGTTAGACATAAAAGTTCCTTATGCTGTCAGCCAATAAGGTTTAGGAGAAATAGATCCGGCCTTTCAATCAACAACGTCCTAGCTATGTTGCTCAAAATTAGATATTCCCATCAAGAACGGCAACAGTTCTCCATGGCGCGTTAGGTCTTTCAACAACGTGTTCGTAGCTGATCCGCAAAGCCAAGTAGCCATTACAGCCCAGGGGCGCATACAAGAAGGCAACGCTTTCCTCCACAATCCTTCGTAATTCTTTGCCCGTTTTCCTAGTCCTAGGGACTGCGTCGTTGAATTTGTCAAAACATATGTGGTTTTTTATTCTAGAAATTGGGATTTTTCGGATCAATGCTTGGCCATCCCGACTTGTCCGTCAATATTTTGCTCCGTTGAACTGCTTTGCTCACGATAAAGGTAGACTTCGAAAGACTTGTCTTTCGAGAGCAATACGTAGTGTCTACGGATGTACTCCATGATGGCTAACGAGTGGCTCGTGTTTCGATCGTCGTTTGGTGAAAAGGTGATGATGCGAGGACGGAGTATCTCCAAGCGTTGTATGACGCTTTGTACCTCAGACGTATTTAGGACTCCGTGATCCGTACTGAAGAATCGAAAAGGATTGCGCCGTCCCGTCATGAAATAGAGCTCAGCATTATTCGGGAGGGCGAAGATATAATCCCCTGGGTTTGTCTCCTCTTCGATGATGCGAACAACCTTTCCATAGGCTTTCAGTGAGTTTTCATCGATCCATAGATCCACTTTGGGTAATTGTCCGCGGCTATCGAAGAGCTCAGTCTTTGCCGTGCGAACGTGATCCATAAACGTTCGAATAATAGGCTGGCCTACCTGGAAGGTGAGACTCATTCCTGAGAGAAAAAGGAGCATGACAATCATTGGTGCTTGCCATCGAGGCTTCATTGCCAGAAGCAGCCACATTGATCCTCCAATTGATAATATGGAAGTTAAATGCAGATAGACAGGGACTTGAAATATGAGTGACACCAAGCCGTAGAATGCTGCAAGCACAGGCAACGTTAGCGATATGGTTAACGTCCTGCGACGAATAGCGACAAGTAATAAGAATCCGTTGAGAGCTGCGAAGAACGGCAGGATCAGAAAATACACGGCGCTGAGGAATGAGGACAATTTCGGGTTGTTGCTGAATTCGATCATCCCGGCTAAGGGGAGCATCCAATACTCTAATTTCTTGGTGTAGTTCCAATTGAGTACATCAAGGGCTCGAACGAAGTTGTCGTCTATCATAGCGGCAAGGGAGCCATTCACGACGTGATAGGCGAGAAGAGGTAATGCACCGATAGACATACCCAGGCACAGTTCTTTGCAGAGGCTAATAGCCTTGCTGTTGGGTATTGTGGGTGCTGTGAGTTGCCAAAATAAGAAGGCCAACGGCCAAAGGCCAAACATGACGAAGGCGACGACATCTGTTGATCGCAAGAGATACAGTCCAAGCAGGATCAGCATTGAAGCACAAATTATTCGACTCATCCATTGTTCTTGCCACGGATAGGAAGATTTCAGATTCCTCGATTCCTCAAAGAGAAGGTACGAGAGAGTGCCCATACCTATGAATGCGCCAGTAAGGTGTCGCATGAATCCAATGGTGACGATAAGCAACCCCGCAAGAGGCACGTACCAGCGGCTGGTCCTCGGTGTCCATATCAAGTGACAGATGAGCAGAATAGTAAAGAACAATGCGTACCAGTGGTGGTTAGGATTGATGTAGTGGAGTACGCCCAGAGCCACGGAGCTCAGAGAAAGGGCTCCAGCCATCATTGCTCCGTATGAACGGAAGAGAAAGAACAGCAGAATCGACTGCACAAGGACTATGAACGCCAGGGGGTAACGCAAGCTGAGTAGGCTCGGCCCAAAAACGTACAGTGCCGCAGCATTGATAAAGTTTACATATCCAGGTCGAACGTCCTGTATATCTTGATGAAGCACCTCGCCACCCAAGATACGCTCCGCGATGTGTGCGAGTTGACCATCATCCGGTCCCAACCATGTCCGGTCATGGTACCACCAGAGGATTCCTCCATTGATGAGAGTCACTGCGACGAAAATTGAAATCCATGGGAGTGATTTTGTTCGAAATTCCTGTATCAACATCGAGCGTTTTCTTGGGAAGGGACGGTTTCGAGTGAATGCTTGATGGTTCGTTCGAGCAATTCTTCAACGGTTGGCGAGGGAGTGGCCTCACAGTAAATTTGATACGAAAAGGCACCTGGCCAGATCAGGGCCATGATTTTATTGATATTTAAAAGCGCTTTGCCGATCCATGATGTTCGCCCAAATGCGAGTGGAAATGGTGCAGGGATACCTTGCATTGAGATGAGATCGAAGCCAGCCTGTTGAAGTAGACGACGCATTGAACCGAAGGTAAACAGCCTAGTATGAGTTCGATCAAGAATCCCTCTTTTTCCATAGTTAAAGAAACCAAAGAGAAACATAATTCTGAGAGGCAGATAGGTGACGTTGGGCGTCGTGATAATGAGACGGCTTCCACGCAGACACAATGTTTGGCGCAGGTCTTCAAGGAAACTCTCCGGGGATGCGAGATGCTCAATGATGTCTAACGCCAAGACCGTGTCGTAGGGGGGAGCATCGGGAAGGTTCCTGGAGTTAAATTCGTTAAGATTCATCTCGGCACAATGCTCACTCAGGGCTTCGAGTTCGAGGGAAATATATTGATCAATGACACTCAGTCGACAGCCTTTTTTCACAAATGGAGCGACGAGTGCAGCGGAACCGCACCCAAGGACAAGTAGCCGTTCATCAGCTTTCACGGCATTAAGTGCGACAGAGTGCGAGGAATAGAAATCAAATTTAGATTGATACTGTTCATTGTCGACTTGAAGGTCGAATTTTCGATTGTAGAACAGACTTAATGACTGTATTCGGCTTGCGATGCATGCGGATAGAATATTGAAGGCGTAAGGAATGCCGTTTACATTACAGACTTCATCGCCATAAAAAGTGGGAATCGGGATCTCCCGAATGCGACAACCAGCGTTGTGCAGCTGGATAATGATATCTGTGTCGAAATCAAACACATTTGAGTTATATTCGAAAGGAAGCCTTTTCAAGGCGGAGACGGAATACAGGCGATACCCGCTGTGGTACTCTGAGAGAACTGTGCCGACTATTTTGTTCTGGAGCCAAGTCAGAGTTTTATTACCGTAGTATTTGTAGAGGGGCATCCCGCCTTTAATTGCAGTGCCCGATTCCATCATTCTTGAACCAAAGACGGCCTCACATTCTTCATTGAGCAGGGGGCGTAGCAATTGTGGTAACTCTTCTGGTGCATATTGCCCGTCTCCATGAATCAAGCAGACCACATCGAAGTCTCGACTAATCGCGTACTGATACCCTAGTTTTTGATTGGCGCCATAACCCAAATTTTGAGGATTGACCAGGATGGTCAATGGCACGTCAGGGTGATCTTGGCTGTAGAAATGACATTCGGTGATGGTGTTGTCCGTTGAACCGTCATCGATAATGAGAACATCAACCTGAATATCCTGATCGTCGAACAGCTCCGTCGGAATCCTGGATAAGACATGAGATATCGTCGTCTCTGCATTATAGCTAACAATGAAAATGAGAATTTTCTGTTGCACTTCCCCTATTCCTCTTCTCAGAAAGATCATCAAGTACTGAAATTAGGGTTCTCTGGACGATAAAATTCGAGCAGACAGAGTTTGTCCTAGATGCACAATACCCTACGGTATATGTATCGGAGTTATGCTGGTGTAACCTTGAGGCTAATTCTGCCTAGTGGGGGGAGTTCAACAGATGTGAGTTATTCAGTTAGCATCGTTATGAGAGGAATTGGTATCGAACGACAAAAAGTGTATTAGGATGCGACGGCATGCAAAGGGTAGGGGGAAATGGAGGAAGCAGTCATGCACTGGTGATGGAAGTCGAAGCTGGCTTTAAAAAGAGTTAGGAGATAGCGGTGTTGAGCTGCGTAGTATGCAGGGATTCGCGGGTTCAATGTGCCAATGCAACGGGGGCTGAGGGTTTACCCAAGTCGTATGTTTTGATGGGCAGGGATTTCAGGAATTAATTGGAAGGGTGCTTGGACCGAATGCCAAGTTTCGCCTCGTTGTTCTATCAAAGAATCTCGAATTGGTCCTAGCCATTGGTCTGCCTGGTCAAGATAGGGGATTTGATGTGGATCAATGCCCATGATACGACAGCAAGTGGCATCAACAGCTGGAAGGTTCTTGCCCATGACGAGAACGCCTGCTTGAATGGGAGTGCCCATAATTGGGCCATCGCCTTCCATCCCTGTGATGCCATCAATTATGGAAAAATGAGGCTTAAGGGTTGCGTTGATGTCCAAGATTGATTGAATAATGCCTTCACTGTGTAAGACATTTTTTGGCCAGCCATAATAGATGCCCGGCATGACGCCAAACAAATTTTTCATGGATAGTGTGGCTCCGGCCCAATGATGAGTTTTCATCTTGGCCATGGACACAATCCAGTCGACTTCTTGAAACAATCGAGGAAAGGTGAGCGTGGATAAGTTCGTATAGCCACCTGCATTAGGAATGGTGAAACCGTCAATGGTGTTCAAATCATGAAAGGCGATTCGGTCTTCATACAGCACATCTCCCAACCCTGAGTCTTCTAGGACTAACAAGGTGTCATGCCGGTGCCCAGGGCCTTCGGCAACAATTACCGATGCTGCACCTAGGGAGAGGAAGGCCTCGGCCGCCCCACGCACGACCAGAGGATGAGTGTTGATATGAGCACTAAATTGGTGTGGTTCAACCAAGTTTGGTTTTAACAGAATACGTTTTCCTTTTACCGCAGATTCATGGATTCCTAGTTCCATGAAACCTCTTCGCATTAACCCTGCCAAATCTCCCTGATAATCAGTGGCTTTTCCAATAAATGTTTGTGCAGCCAAAGGAGGGCCTTTGAGCCACTGGAACAGGGAAAACCCTGAAAGGGTGAGTCCCCCTCCAATGGCAGATGCCACAAGAAACTCTCGTCGCGAAATCCCAAATTGCTTGGATTGGTGAGCTAGATCAGACACGTCAGACGAATGATTCTCTCTGGGGTAGAGAGAGGTGGTGGGGAACGGGCGACAATTCAAATAAAGATCTCAGGCCTGCTGAAGCATTGGCAGCACACGAGAGCAACGCTAATGAGGGTAGGGGATAGGGGCCGTAGCGTTCTTGAAGCTCGAGGCTCTTCAAGATCAGCTCTTCTGATTGTGATGGTCGAAGCCCCCATGTCCCCAAGCCCAATAAGGCCCATCCAAGTGAAATTGGCGTGTGAAGAGTGGGAAGTTTCTTGAGGAGATAGTCAAGACTTTCTTCGACGTCTTGTCTGTCTGTGTCGTTTGCCAAGGCTTGCAGGGCAATTCCCGTACATTCTGGTAGAGGGTGGAGTTCTTTTCCAAACACAGACGTATTCCCATAATTCCAGCCGCCATGAGGGAGCTGGCGGTCCAGGATCATCGCTTGCCCCTCTTTGACTCTGGAGTGGGCACCCAGCCCTGCTACTTGTAATGCGAGAATGGCCATTCCTGTTGGGATGATCCAACTATGTGTATCTGCAATCCATGGCCATCCTATAATGGTTGGGTCATGTCCGATGATTGATGGGTCGGACTTCGGAAAATGATTTCCTGTAAAAGCTAGAAGAAATTCACTGGCGTGTTTTTCATAAAGTTCATACTTGGGAGAACTATGCCAGGCAAGCATGGCGAGTGGAGTCGGCCAAGAGGCTTGGGGATGGCTAGGGGAGATGCAGACACGACCCATCGTGTCTTGGTGTTGCTGTAGATATGCTCGTCCCTGCTCACAAACAAATTCAGGAGTGTCAACCATCGAAAGTCCAATAACCGCCCATGCAGTAGAATCAGGACGAGCTTCGTTTCCAACCTGATAAGGAAATCCTCCACTTGGCAGTTGAAGTTGACTAATTGTTGTGGAGATTGCGTGGAGGACATTGGACTTTTTGGGAGACATATTTTTTACGTTGGTGGATTTTGACTTAAGGATCAAAAATCTGAGCTGGTTACCAAATTTTTTTTGGGTAATTTGTCACTGTACTTAGAGAGCTAATCACAGATTGAAGAGAGCCACCTGCTTGGAAGATTAGTGCTTTTACGCCTTATTTGAGTAATTTTTTCTTGAGCAATTTTTCAGTAGAGATAATATTATTTCATGCAATAGGCTGAGTTGGAAATCTTCCTTAATTCGTAAACGGAAGATCTGACATCGTTGTCTAGTATTTGTAGGGACTTATTGAGTAAGGCCATCGCTAATATCCTATGGTCGTCCAAAATTTGAAGACGCCCAAAATATTAGAATAATCGTCTGTCCACACTCGCGCATTTGGGTCTGGCGTGAGTCGTTGCCAACGGGAATCTTCGTCAAGGAGGCGGAGATCCGTTGCTGACCTGGTCATCACGACCCAATCAGAGGCCGGCTCATATTGGGCTAGTTGTTCTTCACTAGTGACCCGATATCGTTGTATCCAGCCAACAAGATCAGCATCCGTTGCTAAATTTCCCATAACAGGGCTGAGATCAAGATTATTGTTGGAAATGTGGAAGAGGAGGATCCCGTTGGGATTTATTTTTCGTAAATAAAGAGCCAACGCTTCACGAGTAAGGAGATGGACGGGAATAGCATCAGAGCTGAAGGCATCCAAGATGAGTAAATCATAATGCCGATCGGGAGCTGCACTTAATGAGAGCCGAGCGTCGCCATAGACAATGTCATAATTTCCTCCACATTCAGAGAGGTAGTGAAAAAAACGGGTATCTTGAGCGATCTGCGCTACCTTTGGGTCGATTTCATGAAATGTCCAATGTTGCCCGGACGTTTGATAACATGCTGCGGTGCCAGTGCCTAATCCAATGGCCGCAATGCGATGAAAGAGCGTCCCTTGCTGTTGAACTATTGAGAACAACTGTCCCAGTGGTCCGTTCCGATGGTAATAGGTGAGAGGCTCTTTCCATCGAGTTGGGTCCGTGTGTTGTGCGCCATGGATGGTCCTTCCATGAACTAACAAGTGAAAATCACCCTCCTCGGTCACTTGCACAGTATTTACTCCAAAAAAACTTCGTTCTCTTGTTAGCGTGGTTTCCTGAGGGCCTAAGAAAGTCGTCAAAATAAGCACGACTCCAATCCCCAACCCAAATCGAACGGGCCGTTGGCGAAAACTATACGTGCCGAGGCCTAGCACTAAACAAAAAATCAGAATACCGGCAATACCCCAATCACTAGGGTGCCCAGCCACTAATAGCAGTCCACCCAATGCAGCGAAGAGCAGGGTAGGCCAGAGCACGTCAGCAGGGTTAATCCATTTGCTCGTTATGTTAGGCCAGGGGCGTAGAAAACATGCCAAGACCAACATTAATGGATATTCAATGACTGAATTGAATAGCAGCGGCGCGACAAGAACATTAAAGACTCCGCCGAGCATCCCACCTAACGACATCCATAAATAGAATTCGGTGAGATGGCTAGCCTGCGGGCGCCGCTTGACGAGTTCTCCATGACACACCATTGTGGTCACAAAAAAGACTGCCAGGGGTAAGACAATGTTCAAGAGCACGCCATTGAATCGATGGACCCCAATTGGTATTAAGAAGAAGGGTTGGGCTAATACCATCCAGGTATGGGGGAGCCATGGGCGGCGAGCAAAGACGATGACGAAAGTCAATAGATAGAGCATTAGAGGCAGAACCCAGAGGAGAGGCGCGGCGGCGACATCGGTGGTGATGTGCATGGTGACACCCAATAATAAACTCGACGGCACAAAGGCCAGTATCAACCAATGCAAGCGTTGAGACATGGGGAGAGCTGAGGTAGCGATCGAGGTTGTCGAGGGTTGTCTAGAGCCGGAGGTCGTCGCGAGGCTGCAACGTCGCCACAGCGAGACGGCACAGATGGCAAGTAAGCCGACAAGGACGGCGTATGCCCATCCCCAGGCGAGACTTTGCTGGTGACTCGTCAGAAGGGGCTCAACGACCAGAGGGTAACTCAACAGAGCCAGAAGACTCCCAAGGTTACTGGCGCCATACAGAAAATAAGGGTCAGCTGCTGTACTGTGTCCGGTATGTGAGAACCATCGTTGGAGCAAAGGAGCATTGGCGGCGACGGCAAAAAAAGGTAAGCCGACGGAGACGGCAAACAACCCGATCAGCCAAGAAACCGGCGCTTCTTCAAGCGGTGGGGTCCAGCCCTGAGCAACACTGATTGGCAAGAAGAAAAAGATCAAAGCCATGAGACAGAGATGCAATCCGGCTTGCCATCGTACACCTAAAAATTTGTTAGTGAGATGAGCGTAGATATAACCGAGTAATAACATTATTTGAAAGAACAGCATGGCGGTGTTCCATACACCAGGGGAACCGCCGAGTAGAGGAAGAACCATTTTCGCAAACATGGGCTGCACAGAAAACACTAGTAGTGAGCTGAGGAAAATGGTCGAGATAAAGAGGGGTAGCACGAGACCATCATCTCTGGTCGGGTATGAAGAATGTGAGTGGCGATGAAGGGGGCCAGAGTTTGGTAACGGAACTTCAATGGCTGGATTCCTTGCTTCGGTTGCCGTTCCCGAATGGGTTGTGGGTACTTCAACGTGAGGCATAGGGAGCATTCCTTAAAAAAAGGGGCTATCTGTATAACTGTGGCAATAAACTGACAAATGAAAAGCAACCAATGTGCCAAGAGATTGTTTGAGGCTATAAAGCAGTGCGGAGAGCAGAATCCATGGCGTAGATTGCTACGTTGTGATGCATGGGTCGGTGGTGTCGGTTAGGTAGGATCTGCCGAAATTGTGGAAAAAATTGCCTTGTTCATGAGATGAGTTTCTCGGGGAGAAAAGAAGGAAGTCATGCTTTGAAACCTTATGTACTCATTGATGCTTGCTGAGGGAATTTCATGCAAGATGGTAAATACTTCAAGTCACCTGCATTATTCCCTTTGTCGTTGAGGAAATCAATAATAGGATGATGGTTTGAGAGTGCATGCACAGCATCTCTGGAATAGGGTTGAGGTGTTAAAGGCTTAGACGAAGAATCGTGGATAATGCACAAGCTTCAAGAGAAAACAGGATGATGTCAATTTTAGAAAAATTGGAAGTAAAAGAACGCAGTAAGGCAACTCCTAGATTTCTCTTGATTGGAATATTCTGTGTGTTTCATCTGTTCGTAGCCGTGCTTGGGCCGATAAATGTATTTGAGGGAGAACTTCTGGACACCGATAGTTATACCCGATTAAATCGAGTGCTGTTTGTGTATGAGGGAGGCAATGGAATCAATCCATCTCTCCAAGAAGCAACGTTCCATATGGAGATACTATCCACTGGACGAATTCCATGGATGTGTTGCTCTTAGCTGGAGGAACCCTCTTGGCTGTGTTCATGCTTTTCTCAAAAGGCGTTCATGTCTGAGGAGTCGTGATTCGTCTTATGTGACGAGTGGTTGCCTTTACTGGGATATTTTCTTTAAGGAAGGAGAGGTTGGATCGAGTGGAAATTATTCTTTTATCAATGGTCTGTTTTCTTCAACCAATCCTTATCTCCTATTTTATGATAGGTCGTCCAGATGATTGTTGCTTGAGAAGTGGACCCCCATTCCTGGATAGGCTGTTGAGTGAAATTTCTGCCTTTCCTTACGCCACTTGCTTTGTCTTGAGAGCAGCAAAATAGACGGTATTGGGTGCTTGTCGGATCAATACTTGATGATGGCGTGCGCTGTTATAGAATTGAAAAGAGCGTATCAGGTCCGCTCGGAACGTGGCCGGAGCGTCATAGGCTCGGAGATACACATATCCTCGTACTTCACGCTCCACCAGACCCATTCAACAAAGACATCGTTAACCCATCGACCTTTCCCATCCATGCTGATCTGCATCCCCTGATCTTTAGCATTGCCGTGAACGCCTCGCTGGTGTATTGGGTCCTCTGGTCGGTAGGGGAAATCGCGGGGCTTCATAAGAGTCGAGTACTTCTTCCAACGCTTCCACATAGGCTTCAGTCTTCAGAGTATTCGAGATCCGCCAGGCCAGCCTCGATGTGAGTGCCAGTCTATAATGAGCGTCAGATACATGAACCCTTTGGCCATGAAAATAGAACAGGTGGCATTCACCCAGACTTGATTAGAGCGTTCAATGTTCAGGCCTCTCAGCAATTAGGGATATACCTTATGCCCCTTGCCAGGCTGACTGATGCGGGGGGGTGGACAAATAGCTTGAAACCCCATTTTCCGCATTAGGTGCTGGATCTGCTTCCGGTTCACTCTATCCCCTTGATGCAGAAGCTCAACGCACAGCCGCCGACTTGCGTCGAACGGCTTTGGGAGATAGAGCGCGTCGAGTTGTCTCATCTATTCGAGATTGGACCCTGAGGCAGCTTGTGAGCGTGCATACGCACTTGAGCGTGGGATGGCCAACTTCCCACATTGAAGAATAACAGAGAATTCTTGCTTGGCATTGATCATCGCTTTGCTCTCGGGCATTGGCTGTACCCGATAGCGCTGACTGAAAACGCCTTCTCCATATACAGCTGCTCACTCTTGGCATGGAGTTTCTACTGCACTAGATCGTGAGTCGCTATATCGGCGGTCTTGGATCAAATACGTACTCAGCTTTTGCACGTAGCTGTTTTCTAGTCCTGGATCTGATTGGGATGTATATGAAACTCTTTCACTAACTCTGCCAGCGTTCGATCTCCCAAATCACCGTTAAGGCGACTTTAGCTTTAAACGTTGGGGAATGATTCTGTCGCGTTCGTTGTGCCATCTTCTGCTCCTTTTGTTGAACGAAAATATACAGCAGAAGGTTTCACTCAGTATCCAGAATCCCTGTCCAATGAATAGGGTCCACTACTGACGACGAGGCATAAGCCTGTAGGTATCGACTAAGAGAGTATTCAATGCACAAAAATAGTGTCTTCGAATTAGATTCATTGATAGGTCTGCGAAAAAAAGTGACAAGAAAAACAATGATTTTCGCGAGATATAGTAGTAATTGAGATGTGGGGAAATCTCCTAGAAGTGAGTTGGTCGTACGTTGGCAGACTTTTTTCTGATTTCTTAATGGTTAGGCGAATTTTTCTAAGATGAGACTGGTGAAATTTCTTGTCAAGGTTTTTATGAGTCTGGCGATACTGGATTAAATCATTTACATGGGTAAAAAAGAGAGCATAGAAAATGAAATATCAAATCAGTGAAATTCAACCACTCCCCCGATTATATCCTTCGAGGAGGAATGATCGGAAAACAGGTGGCCTATTGAATTGGGTGCAAGAACATCTGCACATCACAACTTTTCATAGTATTGGTCGGGTGCCTCTTCCCGATAAAGGCAAACACGTTGGAAGGCGTGGGCGCAAAGCCACGGGTCAGAGCTGGTCTCTGATAGCCGGGTTGCCGAAGGAAGCAATATTCAAGAGGCGACGTACGTGTCAGGGTTCCCGGGCATACTGACATCACGTTATTTCACTTTTCTGCCCGACAAGGAGAGACGCTATGGTGAATCATGTCATGAATTTTATCAATGATGAAGAAGGAGCGACGGCTATCGAGTATGGTTTATTGGCCGCTTTAATCTCGGCTGTCATCATTGGGGTTGTGACAACAATTGGTACGAAATTAAATTCTGCGTTTAAGGCAGTGGACAGCGGACTTGCCGCCAGCTAATACGAGTCTTCGTACCTTTCTGCATCGGGAGCCTTTTCTGGTCGCGTTGGTCAGAAAAGGCTCTCGGAGTCTTTTCATGAGAGAAGAGCCAAACATGGATCGTTATTCCATATAATCCTGGTAGGAGAAGACATATTATGAAGCGGGCCATACAACAGATAAAAGCGTTGGTGGTAGAAGACGAAGGCGCCACGGCTATTGAATATGGATTGTTGGCCGCTCTTCTGGCCGGAGTGATTATCACTACGGTGACGGCATTAGGGACACAATTATCGAGTTTATTTAACAACTTGTATGGGCAAATGACTTGGTAGGTGAATAACAAGCCAAGTGAATGTCAAAATTGAGCCAGGGGCTCTTCGGTTGTTGCCCAGGCAGAGACAAAATTTGATTTCCTGACGAGCCGATATCGCACTCTCGGCAAAAGCGTACAAAGGTGATTGAAAGCCTGGTTCTACGTAGGCGAGACGGATTATTGCGCGTCAGAGAATCGTATGGGGATAACCGCGAGAGAAGAAGAACCCAACCGCGCAGAAGCACAAACGAATGGATCCATTTTTTTATTAATAACAGACGAGGTGCGTATGTGTAACCACCAAAAATATGACAGTGCTCCAATCCCTTCTTGTGTAAACAATCGCGGCCCCTTGGCCAATCAACAAGGAATATATTTTATCTTTTCCGCGATCACCATCCTCGTATTGTTTGGAATTGTGGCACTTGGGATTGAGGTCGGCCGCTGGTACGCCATCCAATCGGAAATTTCCAAATCTGTCGATGGAGCGGCCTTTGCGGGTGCTGCTAATTCAGGAAGCCTGACTGGAGACGCGTTAAAGACAATGGTTACAGAAGTAGCAAAAGCCAACTTTCCTGTCGGCATGATCAGCACAGAAAATCTGGATATCA
Source organism: Nitrospirales bacterium (assembly GCA_029261235.1). Lineage (GTDB taxonomy): Bacteria > Nitrospirota > Nitrospiria > Nitrospirales > UBA8639 > Nitrospira_E. Next base: position 50,944 of record JAJDBS010000005.1, on the reverse strand, counting down.
CAGTAACAGATGATGGGAAGGGGAAAATCACCGTTGATGCAAGTGTTGATGCGGTCAATTCCCTTGCATCGGTCATGGGTGCTGCGCACCAAAAGACGAAAGTTGAGTCCAAAGGGGTCGCCAAGTTGCGGAAGTTTGAGATTGCGTTAGTTTTGGACCAATCGGGATCGATGAGCGGTGCTATGGGAGATTTAAAGACCGCAGCGAGAGCGTTCGTTCAGAGTTTCAAATCAATGGAATCCGATCCACTCAATCAAATGGCTCTCGTTACCTTTGCCTCTGGGGTTCAAAAAAGATTCCCACTCACTGATGCGTATGTTTCTGTCTTGGATTCGGCAATCGCTAATTTGGGGGTTGGAGGCTACACCAATGCGGAAGAAGCGCTTGATCGGGTTCAAGACGATGGAACAGAGGGTACGGATATGGGTTGGTCGAATCAGATCGGTGTTTCTCCGAATGAACGAACTGGTCAATACGTGATCTTCTTTTCCGATGGTCAGCCCACGGCCTTTAGAGCCCCGTTTTCCACAAATGGAAGTGCCCCTGTGGAGGCGGCTGTGCGGTTTAGTGGTTCCAAGCCCCTCTCATTGCGTGAACTGGATAAACAGGACAGTTCACTCTCGGTGGGTGGTGATTCAGGTGAACCCGTACCAAGCGGAACTGGGGTTGGGAATGGGCCACGGTATACGACCACTTGTACCGGAAGTCTCACTAGAAATTCGTGGAAATGGTGGATACTTGATCCAACCTACGATCAAGCTATCGATGAATTTGGACTGGGATCCAATCCCTTTTCGGTAAGCGAGCCGCTAATTTATAACCAGCCCAATCCTGTTTATTCATTGGGCCATGAGGACTGCATTCCCCGTCAAACGCTCCGTAATTATGGGGATCTTGTTGCGCAGCAAATGGCGGTGGACCATGCCTCAGAAATCAAAAACGTCAAGGAATACCAAATCTATACCGTTGGGCTCGGGAGTGTGGATAAAGCATTTTTGAGTCAAATTGCAAGTTCGCCCGAACATGAGTTTTTTGCGAACAGCTCGACAGATTTGAGCGCGGTGTTCTCAGAAATTGCCCATAGTATTAAACTGGTCTTGATTGAATAAGAGTTCAGGAATTTCTCGAAACGAGCCGTGTGAGAATGAATGAAAGAAGAAGGAGTAGAAGACGATGATGCGTACTATTCTTCATAGTTTGAGACATCCGTTTCACCCGTGCAAAAATACACGAGGCACGGCAGCTGTGGAAGTTGGGCTGACGATTCTCCCTTTTATGCTGGCGTTCTTTGGAGTCATAGAAATGGGGATGTATTATTTTCATCAGCATACCATTCAATTCGCTGCTCACGAGGGAATGCGAGTCGGGCTTTTAGGAGCGACACTTGAAGATAGCGGAGGGACCCAGTTAACTCGAGCGGACTCCATTACAAAAGCGATCGTTGATAATTCGAACTATTTTATCACCATTGATCCATCAGACATTGATATCAATCCTGTTGGCGCACTAGCCGGGGTCCCAATAAATGCTGGGACGGCAGGCCAGTTAATGAAAGTTCAAGTGAATTACACTCATGAATTTATCACACCATTAATCGGTGGATTCTTTGGCGCAGCCAACAATTTTGTGCTTCATGCGGAGGGTACGTACCGCAATGAAGCTTTTCTTGGTGGTGGTAGTGGTGCTGCTGCTGGGTCATGACCCATTATCTTTAGCCAAGAGAAAGAGCGTGAGCTATGAAACGACCAATTCTTCAATCAAATCAGGGTGTGGTTGCTCTGGAATTTTTGATGATGTTCTTGATCTTCTCGGTCCTGGCCTTCGGTGTTGTCGAGTTTGGGGCTCGCATTCATGAACGAAATATGATTACGCATTTGGCCAGAGAAGGGGCCAGTCTCTACTCTCGTGATATTGATACTGCCACTGCCGTCGTCGCTATCATAAAAGATGCAAGCTATTCTTTGGATTTTGAGAATAAGCCCACAGATTATGCTCTTTTTGTGGCGAGAGCAACGGCTGGCAACCCTCCTGTGTGTGTCTCGACAGGTGGCGGTGGAACGTTAGCGGAGCCTGAAGTCGTCGCCCCTGACACTGCTACGAATTGCGGCTTAACTCCGGCATTATTGGCGTATCTCCAGCAAGATGGTGCTGGCATTGCTCAAATGCAACAATTCTCGGTGGTTCGAATCTATTATAAGCATACTCCTCTGACGCCTCTTGCTGGGTTGCTGGATAATGATCTTTTTGGAGGAGGAGGAGGAGGAGGAGGGATAGATCCGGATCCTGTCATGGTCGCCACTGCCATCTATTGAACCAACGCGTGATTCTAGCAAGGAGCATCAATGTATGATTGAGGTGTTCCTTACTGGGTGAACGCGGTACGTCTCTTCGATGCAGAGAGTTTTTTCGTTTCCGAGCTTTGTTGATTGTTTGGCATCTGTCATTGATGCGAACCTTTTCCAGCTTTTCCCTTGTATTAACCTACCGTCTGTCCTTCGGGAATTAGGATTCACATTTCTCTCTCCGCCTCAATACATTTAGGCATTGAAGACTTACTTTATGCCTGACGTTTCGATCGATCACGCATGACTTTTTGTTCTTGCCTTCACCAATCATTCACCTTGTTTCCTACAGATTGCTAGAAAGTCGCCGATCAATATCCTGTTGAGCGTTGCTGATTCCTGCGCAGATTGGGTCGCTCATTCCAAAAATTACAAGAAAACTGCAAAAAAAAGACGACTATGACTACTCAACTCGTTATCTATGGTGTCCTGCTCTTTGGGCTTCTAGTCGCGGGCATTACAGATGTTCGTTCTAGCCGGGTTCCAAATTACCTCACGTTTCCTTTGGCTCTTATCGGACTTGGGTTTCATGCTTTTTCGGATTCTGGTGCTGGGATTGTATTTAGTTTGTCAGGGTTGGGCTTGGGTCTTGTCCTTCTTCTGGGTTTTTATCTGTATGGTGGAATGGGCGCGGGTGACGTGAAGCTGCTTGCTGCCGTTGGAGCAATCGTTGGCCCTTTTAACGTTTTCGTCGGATTTCTTATTGCGACCTTGCTCGGTGGTCTATATGCCGTGGCTGTGATGATTTGGCATTTAGGTTTGTCTCGTACAGCCGAAAGAATAATGATCTTGTTTGTGACTCTGGTGTTTATGAAGGCAAATGTGGCGGCTTCTTTGGAAGAAACCTCTTTGCCAAAACTGCGATATGCACTTGTCATTGGTCTTGGGACTCTCATTGGGCAAGGGTATCAGTGGTATCAGGTTGTCTAATATTATTGAGTGTGCGACGAGGGAAAAACTCAAGAAAGAGGATGAGGAATCCGATATTGGCATTGAAGGCGCAAAAAAAATTACTGTTCAAATAGTTTCGCTGGCAACGATGAGGAACGTTGAAAATTGAAGAGCAAACAGAGATATAACGAGGAGGAAGCGTGATGGGGCAAAATCGTCCACTGCTATTTTTAGGTGCTGCGATCGGAATCGCCTTAGTAACCACGGTCTTGATTTATCAATGGCTCGCGGGACAGCAGGTAAGCGAACCGGAGGCCGTACCGGTCGTGGAAATTGTAGGATCGCAAATTGCGATAGCGAGTGCCGATGTGCCGTGGGGAACGCCACTCACAGACGAGTTTATTCGGTTAGTCACCTATCCAGACGACACACTTCCCGTTGGACACTTCACAAAAGCGGAAGATCTGAAAGGTCGAGTGGTCTTAGCAAATTTGAAAAAGAACGAACCGATTATGGAATCGAAGCTGGCGCCTATTGATGTCACGACTGGTGGAGTGAGTGCGGTGATGGACCCTCAAAAACGTGCCATGGCCGTGAAGGTCAATGAAGTGGTGGGGCTACCCGGATTTGTGAAACCTGGAGATCATGTGGATGTAATGGTGACATTTGCTCGTCCCGGTCGGACCAGCGATCCACAGATCACCAAAGTGGTATTGGAAAACGCTCTGGTTTTAGCTACCGGCACACAAATGGAACGGGTCGATGAGGGAGAGCCTCAAGCAGTGAAAGTTATTACCCTTGAGGTGTCCTTGCAAGAGGCGGAAAAACTGGCTATGGCAGAAAATGGTGGAAAAATTCGACTGGCTCTTCGCAGTCCGCTCAATCCTGAAATTGAGAAGACCAGAGGGGCAAAATTTTCTGATCTGATGACGTCATATCAACTGGCTCCGAAAAGAGGCAACGGCGTTAGGGTAGAAGTCATCAAAGGGAAAGATAAAGCGGTTCGACGTTTTTAAAGAAGAATAGTATCCACGACTATTAAATAGCAGGGGATCATGAGGTTTCCACTCACGTTAACCATAAGTAGGTACAATTATGCCATGTTTTTTTAAACAACCATTGATCATGATAGCGATGAGTCTCTTGTTGAGTAGTCCGGTCTGGGGAGAAGGCTTGACGTACCAGACTACTCAAATTGATTCTCCTCAGTCATTGGACTTGACGGTGGGAACATCAAAAATTGTTGAAACTCCCAACAGGTTCAAGCGTGCGTCTCTCGCAGAGCCTGAGATAGCCGACACCATTGTTCTCTCGACTAAGCAAGTTTATGTGACGGCAAAAAAAATTGGAACGACCACGCTAACTTTGTGGAGTCAGGATGGCAAAGTTTCCAATGTGCTTGAGGTTCGAGTCACGCCTGATGTGACACGATTGAAAGAACAACTGCATATCTTGTTGCCAGGAGAACCAGACTTGAAAGTGATGGCGAGCAATGAACATATTACCGTCGCAGGTAATATCACTAATGTGGAGGCATTGAGCAGAGCCTTGGTTATTGCCGAACCATTCGCGCCGAAGAACATCATCAATATGATGCAGGTTGGGGGTGTTCAACAAGTGATGATGGAAGTCAAGATTGCAGAGATGCAACGCGGGTTGTTGAAAAGACTCGGAGTTAACTTTACACGATCTCAAACAGGCGATCGTGATTTTTCCATCGGAACGTTGAACGAGTTAAGTCAGATAGAACAAAACGATGATGGAACATTTAGTATTTTGGCCTCTGCTGCCGCGAATGCATTTTTGGGATTTAACATCGGTAACGATGCCTGGACACTTACCCTTGATATGTTGAAAGAACATGGGTTGTCAAAATCGTTGGCTGAACCGACGTTGATTACTGAGAGTGGTCAGGCAGCGTCATTTCTTGTGGGAGGGGAGTTTCCTGTCCCCATCCCCCAAACCTTTAATACACTCAGTATTACATTTAAGGAGTTTGGTGTTGGCTTGAAATTTACTCCAACTGTTCTTTCGAATGAACGGATTTCTATCGTTGTGAATCCTGAGGTTTCAGAATTGGATTTTGCGAATGGAATCCAATTGGGCGGATTCCAAGTCCCGGCTTTGATAACCCGTCGAGTGAAAACTGTGGTGGAATTGGGGGATGGCCAAAGTTTCGCCATTGCTGGAATGCTTCAAGAAAATATTCGTGAAACCATCGCGAAATATCCTGTATTAGGTGAAATTCCAATCCTCGGGGCCTTATTCAGGAGTACCTCATTTGAAAAGAATGAAACTGAGTTGATTGTGATCGTGACGCCACATTTGGTGAAACCACTCAATCTGGTGAAACAGACGTTGCCGACCGATCATTATTTGGAGCCGAATGATTTTGAGTTCATGTTGATGGGATATCTACAAGGTGTGTATCCCGAGAATCACGTGCCGCGACCTGATGAAGCTTATCAGATGGGAGAGCCACGGATAGCGACTCGCACGCCTTATGGTAATGGCGGAATCGAAGGTGTATTTGGTCATCTGGCCCCCTGATGAGTGATAAGAGAAAAAAGGAGAATCTCATGCGACGGAAAAATTATGTGAATGCTGTTGTGTTGATTGGCATTGTATGTTTAGGAATGACTGGTTGTGGTGTGTGGCCCAGTATGACAGAAGACAACGGTCGTTACCCTTTAGCCATGGGTAAAAGCGATCAAGTGCTCTCCCCTTGGGCCACTCAGCCTGTCCATTTAACGGAAGGTTTTGGCAATTCCTACCGTTATGCCAAGGAAAGCCAAATACTAAATCCTCAAGCAGGGAATTCTTTAGAACCACTTGAAGGAATGGGCGGTCTGCCAGCTCAACATACTGTCAATCGGTATCATAAAATATTTGAAAAGGGACCATTTGAGGAAAAAAAAGGCGGAGGTGGCAACATAATATTTAGTGGAGGACAATAGGATGGCCGAGTCAAGCTGGAAACCTAAGCGTGCATCTGCTGGTACGGCCGATTCCACTAAGTCGACCTTTAATGTTGAATTGTCCATTCAAAGTGCCGAGATCAAGAAGGCTCTTGAAGAGATTGTTGTAGAAAAAGATGGATTCCAACTCAAGGATAATAAAGAAACGACTCCTCCCTCACTTCTGATTCTAGAGTTAGACGAAAATCCGGAGGAGACGTTTTCGGTCATTCGAGATCTAGTCAAAGCCGCAAGGGGCACCGAAATCTTTCTGACTGCCGCCGAGTTGGATTCAGCCATTCTGTTAGAGGCGATGCGCTCGGGAGCCAAAGAATTTCTTGCTCAACCCATACAGAAGCAGGAAGTCGAAGACGCGTTCTCTCGCTTTCAGGAGCGTGCTACTGCAACGGTTGCGAACGATGCGCCAATAAAAAAAGACGGAAAGGTCTTGGCATTCTTTGGAGGAAAGGGTGGTGTGGGGACGACTAGCATGGCGGTCAATACGGCGGCAGCCTTGATGAAATTACCTAGTGAACCTAGGGTCGTGTTAGTGGATGTGAATCAACATGGAGGAGATCTCCCACTGTATCTTGATATTCAACCGACCCATAGTTTTCGTGATATCGCCGCCGATCCATCCAGAGTGGATCAAGCGTTCTTGTTCCGAATTCTTACAAAGTGTGAGTCAGGATTGCAGATTCTTGCATCGGGCTATGATGACTTGAGTACTGGGCGGTTAAGTCCAGATTGTGTCGAAAGCACATTGCGTATGCTTCAAAGCAATTTTGACTATGTTGTGCTTGATTGTGGTCACGTGTTGGATTTGACGACGAAGAAGGCCATGGAATTGGCTTCTTTGATTTTGGTGACTTCGACGTTGATGGTTCCTGTTGTGCATCGAACGAAGCGAATATTGGAATTACTTCGTGGATCCGGCTTTCCTCAGAGTAAATTGCGGTTAATTATGAATCGTTATTTATCAGGAGAAAAGGATGTGTTAGTGGAGACGGAAGAAATACTCAAACAAAAGGCCCACTGGCTCGTTCCCAATGATTATCCGTCCGTCAGTCATTCAGTGAACAGCGGGAAACCATTAATTGATACGGCTCCGAAAACAGCCGTGGGTAAGTCGTATATGGATTTTGCCTACTCTTTTGATGATCAAGCAAGTAAACCTCAAGCCAAAGCTTCTACTTTTGGTTGGTTGAGTCCTTTTAAATCAAAGCAAACTCAGCCCGCGACGTGAATGTTGTTTTGATCAATATTGTGATGTAAGGAGGAATAAGACGTTATGTTTCAATCCGAGTGGAGTGATGTAGGGGAGGGTGGTGCTGGACCAGAAGTCATGGATCTCAGTCCCCTGAAGGAACGCCTTCATCGGCAAGTGATTGATGCATTAGACCTGACGATTGTTGCATCGTTGGATGATGATCTCCTAAAAGCCGAGCTAAACAAGCTCGTGACGGAGTTACTGGAAAGCGAATCCGTTCCTCTTAGCATGAAGGAGCGAGAGTCTCTCATTTCTGACATTCAACATGAGGTTATGGGGCTTGGACCGTTAGAACCATTAGTCCAAGATCAAAGTGTGAATGATATTTTGGTGAATCGATGTGATCAGATTTATGTGGAGCGGGCTGGAAAGCTTGTATTAACTGATGTGAAATTTCGCGATGAAAGTCATTTGCGAAAAATTATCGAAAAAATTGTGTCGGCTGTTGGACGTCGGATTGATGAATCGTCTCCAATGTGTGACGCGCGTTTGTTGGATGGATCTCGTGTAAACGCCATTATTCCCCCGCTAGCGTTGGATGGGTCCTCTATTTCAATTCGGAAATTTTCCAAAGATAAACTGGAAATTCAAGATCTGGTCGACAAGAAATCTATGACTCCAGAAATTGCGGAACTGCTCCGGGGAATTGTTGAAGCACGGCTTAATATTATTATTTCCGGTGGTACGGGTTGTGGAAAAACGACGATTTTGAACATATTATCTGGATTCATCCCAGATGATGAACGTATTGTGACAATCGAGGATTCAGCTGAGCTGCAGTTACGCCAGGCCCATGTTGTTCGTTTAGAGACTCGACCGCCCAATGTTGAGGGAAGAGGGGAAGTGTCGCAACGAGAACTTGTTAAAAACTGTTTGCGCATGCGTCCTGATCGGATTGTCATGGGTGAGGTGAGGAGTGGGGAATGTTTAGATATGCTTCAAGCGATGAATACTGGTCATGATGGATCATTAACGACGATTCATGCCAATACGCCACGGGATTGTTTGACCCGTGTGGAAACCCTCGTAGCCATGGCTGGTCTCAATTTAGCGACGAAGGCGTTGCGTCATTATATTAGCTCCGCCATTGATGTGGTATTGCAGCAAACTCGGTTATCCGATGGATCACGGAAAACGACCAGTATATCAGAAATTGTCGGCATGGAGGGTGAGACGATTACGATACAGGAAATTTTCAACTTTCAACAAACTGGACTTGATGCGGAAAGAAAAGTACATGGAATCTTCCGAGCGACTGGCGTTCGTCCTAAATTTGTTGAGCGGTTTAAGGCTTTGGGAATTGAATGCGATCTGAGTATTTTTGATCCGGAGAAAATCTATGAAGTCTAAGAAGATGCAACACGTCATCTTTGGGGCTTCTCATTTTATTCTCAGGCGAGAATTTTGTGTTGTAGGAGAATGCGTATGACAATTGTCATAGGTCTTGGAATTTTTCTGTCGTTGATTTTACTAATTGAAGGTGGGTATTTCTTTTACCACCAATATGTTAGTCCCCATCAACGGACGATGAAGCGACGGTTACGGGGATCGTCAAAGCGCGCTCAGGCAGACGATAAGGCTGGAGAACAAGAAATCTTACGCAAACGTAAACTGAGTGATGTTCCCTGGATGCAAGCCTTGCTTACTTCTGCCAGTAACTTTGGTGGCCTAGAGCGGTTATTGCAGCAAGCCAATAGCAAAATGCCTCTCGGTGTGTTCTTTTTGTTGAGCGGTTGTTTTGGGATGGTGGGAGGTTTGTTTGGGGCATACAGAGATTGGGGATTGCCCGCGGCTTTGGCCTTAGGTCTCGCAGCGTGTTTTCTCCCTTGGATGGCGGTGAAGATGAAGAGGAAAAAGCGGTTTGCGGCATTTCAGCGACAATTGCCAGAAGCGCTTGATTTGATGGCGCGCGCGCTTCGAGCAGGTCATGCCTTCTCGGTTGGCATGAAAATGGTAGGTGATGAATTTCCTGATCCGGTTGGTCCTGAATTCGGTCGAACGGTTGAAGAAATCTCCTTTGGCATTGATACTCCTGAGGCACTGGGGAATTTGACGGCTCGTGTTGAATGTGCCGATTTGAAGTTTTTTGTCACGGCGTTATCTGTTCAACGAGAAACGGGAGGAAATTTAGCCGAAATCATTGAAGCCATTAGTCGGTTGATCCGGCAACGATATGAATTATTGGGCCGAGTTCAAGCACTTTCTGCTGAAGGAAAGATCTCCGCGTACATACTCATTGCCTTGCCGTTTGTGATGGCGGGAGTCTTGTGGGTTCTTAATGAAGGCTATATGGCCCTACTGTTTGAAGATCCTATCGGGCATATGATGATGGCGGGTGGAGGTCTCATGATGTTACTTGGGGCATTTGTCATGAAAAATATGATTCACATAAAGGTCTAAACGTCAATGGAACCACTTCTACTTATCTGTATTTTAGTGTTCTTCATGATGTCGATGTTGGGTTGGAGTGTCTATACATTCTATCAATCCAAACAACAAAAGTCAGACTGGGGTGACCGAGTGAGCGGGGAATCCTCTAAGGTATCAAGCGGGAAAGCTCCTGAGAAAAAATCGAGTGTCTTTCAACAGGCATTTGAGTATGTGGTGGATCATTTGGGGAAGGTTGGTCAGCCAAAAGATCAAGCTCAAGTTTCCCATATTCGTGAGAAGCTTGTGAGTGCTGGGTACCGAAGTGCTCGGGCTCCAATCAATTTTCTAGGTTCCCGGATCATACTCGCGGTTGTCCTTGGGGTGGGTTTTCTTGTTTTTGGTACTGAGGCGACCAAAGGGATGTCCTCCCCATATGCCTTTCCTGGGATTTTAGTACTCTGTATGGTTGCCGGGTTTTATGCTCCACAATTGTGGCTGAGTTCTGCCATCACAAAACGAAAAGAGCTACTCGTTGATGGGTTTCCCGATGGATTAGATCTTATGGTTGTCTGTGTGGAGGCTGGCTTGGGATTGGACCAGGCTATGAATCGCGTTGGTCAAGAAATTAAAGCGGGACATAAAGAGCTTGGAGAAGAATTTAGTCTGCTCAACCTTGAGTTGCGGGCTGGGCTTTCTCGAGAACAAGCCCTTCGCAATCTTGTTCAACGAACAGATTTAGAGGATATTCGAAGTCTTGTTGCTCTTTTGATTCAAACTGACAGATTTGGAACTAGTATTGGGCAAGCATTACGGGTGCATTCTGATTCTATGAGAATGACTCGTCGCTTGAAAGCCGAAGAAAGGGCTGCGCAGTTGGCAGTGAAGCTCATGATTCCGCTTATTCTATTTATTTTTCCAAGTTTAATGATCGTAATTGCAGGCCCTGGAGTGATTCGGCTCATGCAAAATTTTTCAGCTTTCTAACGATTCATTTTATTTTTGAGGGTGAATTTGTACGAGAATGTTAGTAATGTTTCCAATGGAGTCAATTGAAGTTTGTATTTTAAATAGATTTAGGCCATCGGGAAAAACGGTAAAGAATTTGTTAACCATTTTTAGGGAGTGGGGATCATGAATAAAATATGGATGTTCAGTCTAATCGGCTTGTTCTTGGTATCCAATGCCTGTGGCACCAAAGAGCAATCGAAATTTACTGTTCAAGATGAGCATTATCAGCAAATCTTAGAAAGACAAAAAGCGGGAGTGGATACGAAGGTTCAGCCTGAAGTTGATTTAACAGCAGAAATGACACAAAGTGATTACGAGAAATTGGGAGATGCTCATTTTCAGCAAGGTAATTTTCAAACAGCCAAGGAACAATATGAAAAAGTGCTGAACTTGGAGCCAGAACGTATAGCTGCACGTTATAAATTAGCGGTTATTTATTTAGAAAAAGGGTCAACTCAGGAAGCCTATGATCATTTCCATGAAATCTTAGAATATGACTTAAATTTTGCTCCAGCCTATGAAGGGATGGGTCGAGCTCTTCTTAAGATGGAAAAAGATGTTGAAGCTGAACGCGAATTTCAAGCGGCTCTACTCTATGATTCAGACTTGTGGACGTCCACCAATTATTTAGGAATTGTTGCTGATCGTCGGAATGCTCATAAAGATGCGATTAATATCTATCACGTGGCTTTGGAGCAAGAAGCGAATCACCCTGCTATTTTGAATAACTTGGGTATGGCCTATTATCTTGATCAGCAGTATGACAATGCTGTCAGAACGTTTCAGCAGGCCTTGCAGACTGGGGGGGGGAACAAGAAGATTGCCAATAACCTTGGTTTGGCCTTGACGAATTTAGGAGATTATGACTTGGCTTATGATGCCTATGCTCGCGGGATGGATCCGGCGAAGGCCTACAATAACTTGGGAGTCGCTTTTCTTGATAAAGGAAAGTTTGCACGAGCATCGCGGTGTTTTGAAAAAGCGATTGAAGTCCAACCGTCGTTTTATGAAAAAGCGAAAGAGAATTTAACTGTCAGTAATCGGATGCTTCAAAGGCTTCCTATGATTCAACAACAAACATTGATCAGACAATCCCCAGCATGCTTGTAAATGAAAAGAAAGCGTGAAGAGAGGTTCATCGAATTCAAAGTTTCCATAATTCACTCAAATGCAAAGATATGAGATCTTTTGAAGTTGTCAGATTGCCGTTTTTGAGAGAAATTCTCTCTCTTTCCGTGCGGGAGTCCCTTCTTCTCCTTGTCTCTCCATAGGCCTCATTGCTGCTGATACGTATTTTAGCGTTGATTGAAAAGTAGAGGAAGTGAAGAGCTGAAGGAGTCACGTAGCTCTTTACTGGGCAAACCTTCAATCAATCGTCTTGCCATTAGATTGAGCGCATAAGGATTCTAGTGTCTTGGCAAGATCGATGATTTTGTATGGTTTAACCAAGATGCCTTGAAAACCGTATGTTTGGAAATCTGACATGATGGGATCGTCAGAATATCCACTCGTTACAAGGGCTTTAAGGTGTGGATCTAACTTTCGAAGATGTAGAATCGCTTCTTTCCCACCCATGCCACCAGGTATCGTAAGATCTAAGAGTACCGCATCAAAAGTCTTTCCACTGGTTAAGCATTCGGAAAACACATCAATGGCCATTTGGCCATCCCGCGTCGTTGTGACTTCATAGCCGAATTGAGTGAGCGCATCTTCGACCATCCTGCAGATACTCTGTTCATCGTCCATCACCAAGATTCGGCCACGTCCTTTCGGAATGTCTTGAGGGTCAATATCAACAATAGAATATGCCGAAGGCAGGTGCACGGTGAACGTTGAGCCTTTACCTCGTTCAGAATGGACACTGATGTGTCCATGATGTTGCTGAATGATGCTATGTGCGGCGGCAAGGCCCAATCCAGATGCACCGGGTTTTGTGGTGAAGTATGGATCGAAAATGTTAGGTAATTCCTGCTCGGTAATTCCCATTCCCTGATCCGTAAATGATATCTTGACGTAGTCTCCAGGAGGTAACGAAATTGTTGAGAGGCTTGGTCGAGTATGGAGTGTGGTATTTTCAACGTGAATCGAAAAATGACCGCTCTGAGGCATAGCCTGTCTTGCATTAATGGTAATATTTTGGATCACTTGGCGCAGTTGACTTGCATCGGCATCCAATGGAGAGAGGTCGTTGGGAATGTCGAAATGACAACTAATTGACGAACCAGATAATGCAAAAATAGCACTTTTCCTAAGGAGATCTCCCAAGGCGACAGATGTTTTGATGGGCGCGCCACCTTTGGCAAATGTGAGGAGTTGTTGGGTGAGTTCCTTGGCACGAAGACAAGCATGCTCGGCTTGTTCAAGGTTTTGAGCTAGGGGGTCATGGGGCTTCATCCGCAATTTCACAACAAAGACATTCCCAAGAATAGTGGTGAGCAAGTTGTTGAAGTCATGGGCAAGACCTCCAGCCAACACACCAAGGGAATTGAGCTTGCTGATGCGTTGTTGTTCATCTTCTTGCCGCTGTCGATTGATCGTATCGTGGAACATGATCACCGTGCCCATCAGGTGACCACTGTGGTCGCGAATGGGAGTTTCTCGCATGGCGATCGTTCGTTGAAGGCCGTGTTTGGTAATAAGTTGTATTGGGGTATTGGGGTCTGTCAGGGCAGAGGGCGCAGGAGAAAATTGTAACGCCGACTTATCTTCCTCTTTGGAGGCCTCGTTATTTAAGCGAAACACTTCTTGAAAGGGTCGAGTGACTGCTTCCTGATGTGACCATTCCGTAATTTGTTCTGCCAGAGGATTAAAAAAGGTAATACGTCCTTCTCGATCGGTGGTCAGGATTCCTTCATCGAGTGATTGCAGGGTGGTGACCAAGCGATCTTTTTCTGCCACGAGGGCGAGCTCAATGTCTTTTCGATCTGAAATATCTCTCAGGGTAAACCCATAATATGTATCGAGTCCGACTTTCCAGTTGGTTAATGAAATTTCTAAGGGAAATGATTCACCGCTGTTGCGAAGTCCTGTTAATTCCAAAGGCTGCTGAATGGAGTGAGACTCAGGATCTCCATAGCTAATATCTTCCAACTTTTTTCGATAAATATCTCGATAGCCTTCTTCTAAAAGCATGAGGATTGATTGGCCGATGATCTCTTCCTGTTGGAAGCCAAATATTGCTTCGGCTGCAGGATTCCACGAAACAATAGTGCCGTGGAGATCAGCCGAAATGATCCCTTCATGTGCCGAGTCGACAAACGAGGAATCTTGTGATTGAAGTTCAGTCAGGTTATGTCTGACGCGGACATGATGCGTGATGTCTATGCCATACCCCCGGACTAGGCCTTTTTCCTGTATGGGAGAGAACGTCCAATCAAAGTGATGATGGTCAATGGCGACAGTGAGTCCTTTGAGAGGAGCCATGGATTTTAGGCATTCTCGTGCAATGTGCGTGAGGGCGGGGGGTAAGACGTGTGGGACTCCATCTTCTCGAAAGCGATAGGTGTCAAGCAGCGCAATCATGGCTGGGTTGGCATAGGTCAACCGTCCGTGAGGGTCAACTTCTACGATAGGATTCGGGCTTTCCTCAGGCATTGAGGCCAAGTGTTGATGTTCTTCGTGTTGTTGAAGTTGGTGACTTAAATCACGAAAGAGTAACAAGGCTCCTGGGTTGTAAGGATCTGTGAGTAGAGTACATTGGTATTCCACCCAACGTGTTTCTCCACTTGGGCGCCGGAGTAGCAATTTTTGTGTCCAAATAGCTTGCCCTGTTTTAAGGACTCGGCTAATGGGGCAATCTTGTTCTTGTGTAAGAGGGTCACTATGGAGGCAGCCTGCATGTTCATGGAAATTTTGGCCCAGACATGATTGTTCCGTTCGCTGAAGAATTCGCGCACCCTCTAGGTTCAGGGAAAGAATGTGTCCTTGTGGATTCACCTGGCAAATACCAATATGGATAGAATCCAATAGCGTATGCACAAATGCTTGGGATGAACGTAGGGCTTGAGTCAGGCTTGGGAGATCCATTTGACTGATTTCGTGAAAGGGATGTTGTGGGTTCATTGATCTAGAGCGAAAGAAAAGGACAGTGGGTGCGTGCCTTTTACCATAACGATTCTAAGATCTTGGACATATCCCATCCGGCTTCATGGGGGTCAACGGATTCTTGAATTGTGCGTGACGTCTTGCGAGTTGTTTGAGAAGACAGGTCAATAATTTCTTGTTCTTCAACTGGCTCTCCCGACGAATTTTTGAGCAATTTAATCGTAGGAGTGAGACGAGAATGGCTATGGACCCAGATCACGACGGCCTGTTCCCCCGTGTTCAACCTGACGAGCGAACCAATAGGATACACGCCTAAGAGATGAATGAGTCGCTGGACTAATTGTGTGGCGTATTGTCCCGCAACAGCTGCCCGATAGAGTTCGGATAAGGCTCGTGAAGGAGGGACGGGTGGTTGGCTACAGCGACCGCTGATCTGAGCATCATACGTATCAGCAATACTCAAAATTTGTGTCAAATCAGAAAGATCATGTCCTCGTAGACCTGTTGGGTATCCAGACCCATCCAGTCGTTCATGATGGTGCAACATGATCTGTTTCGATTCTCGAGGGAAATCAGGAAATTGATTGAGCATGGCTTCGCCCATGTCACAATGAGCCTGAATCAATTTGTGATCCTGAGGAGAATAGGGCTGCACCTTTCGCAAAAGGTTGAGAGGCAAACGCAGTTGGCCGATATCATGGACCATGGCCGCAAGTCCTAAAAGCTTAAGCTGTTGTGGATCGCAGCCATAGTCTTGTCCAATGGCCATCGCGAGAACACCAGTGTCAACACTATGAGTCGCCAGCTTGGCATCAAATCGGCGCATCTGGATCAGTGACACCATCGCGTCTTGATATTCCAAGAGGCCATCTAAGAGAGTGCTGACGACAGCACGGACATTCGTAAGATGCTGTTGAGATGAAGATTCCATTTGACGGAAAAACACATCTAATGTCGAAATGGCTTCTGCACGGAGTAGTCGAGCAGATTCAATCTCTTCGGGTTTTGGTCCGAAGCTCAGATGTTGAGGTGGGAGGGGCTCGTCAGCGATTGTAGAAGTGTGAGAGTACTCCGGTCCGTCGGAATCCGCAGCGACATCCGCCCCTTTTTCCGTATCGATGAAGAGGTCCTGAATTCCATAGCTCCGTAAGAGAGCAATTTCATCATCACGTTTCACGAGCCATTTATGGCGGAGAAAGGGTGTTTGAAACCAGGACTGATCCATCCCAGTGATATACATACCGGGTCGTAAATCTTGAATGGCAATGCGTTTTTTCATTGCGAAGGGGGTGGCTAGAGGAGAGGAAAATTGCACCTAAAGTAACGACTAAATTAGATAGAGGAAAAGTTCAGAATGATCAATGCCATGTGTACAGAGAAAAATGATAAATATCGTAAGGTAATTATGGTAAAAGAGCAATAGAACAGGGGGGGAATAACTTTGAGGAATAGGTGTGGTCCTGGCAAAAAAGCCAAATCATTCTACGCAGTTTTTGTACGATACGGTTAAATGACCACGAGAGGAGAGCGATGAGATGGAACGATACGGCGGGTTGATGAGGAATGGATTTGCTCAATCAAGGCGTGAGATGCGTGTGAGGATTTTTACCGCTTCTTCATGGCGGTCACCCAGCATCAGCAAGACATGATACTGCTTCAATGTTGGAAGTAACTTCGGATCCGATGCCCCCCATGTTTTTTCTCGAATGGCTACTGCCCGTTTGAATAGCGGTAACGCAATCTTCAATTCGCCTTTTTTTTGATAGATGGAGGCGAGTTTGTCTAGGGGGTCGGCCATCTGGAGGTGCTCAGGGCCAAGGGATTGGACGATGAGGGGCAAGGCCTCCCAGTAATAGGATTCGGCTTGATTGTCGTCTCCTTCAAGACGAGCAATCTCTCCTAGCTGGTAGATGATTTTGGCATATCGTCGATCTTTGGGACCATTTTTGCGAATGGATGGTAAGATGGTCTGGAGTCGGGATTGGGCTTTAGCCAGATCGCCAGCGCGAAGGCTGCTTTGAATCGACTCCCATTCTTGATCCCATTCTGAAGAGGTGGGGCACCCAGTCAACACGCACAGGGTGAGAGCAAGAATCCATGTTTTGGAGAAGAATGCGTCGTTTATGAAGGCCATGAATAAATAATCCGTTTCATGAAGAGCTGCAGAGGCATGACTTGTTGGACGTATGCTTGCTGTTGTGCCGCAAGAGTCGCTTCAGAAAAGCAACATGAAGAAGCGAATGATTGTCTAGACATTTTTCGTAGCTCTTTGTAGTGTAGCGATCAAGGAATGATACGACAATGATGACGACCATCGATCGAATTATACGTTTTTGTGAACATGATGTGTGGAAGTTGCGTGTTCATGAGCTCACTGGCTTTCGCCAGTTTGGCGTGAAGTGTTTGCGTCTCGGACTAGTCGCAGCGACAGAATTCCGTGAAAGCTTTTTAAGTATCCGGGCGACAAGCCTCGTCTATACCACGCTGCTCTCAATGGTTCCCTTCCTGGCTGTGACATTTTCTGTGTTGAAGGCCTTTGGCGTTCATCAGCAAATTGAACCCATTCTGTCTCAGGCCTTTGATCCGCTAGGTGAAAAAGGCGTGGAGATTACCACGAATATCATCCAGTTTGTCGACAACTTGAAAGTTGGAGTCTTAGGCGCGGTGGGTGTCGCGGGGCTCTTTTATACGACCTATTCGCTCATTGAAAAAATAGAAGAGGCGCTCAATTCCATTTGGCGCATAGAAATTGGTCGTCCGTTAGCGAGGCGCATCACCGATTATTTAAGCGTGGTCTTGGTTGGTCCAGTCTTTGTGTTTACCGCATTCGGTCTGATGGCCTCTTCCCAAAGTCATTGGTTGGTCCAACGAGCGATGGAGATTCAGCCATTTGGCTATCTCATTGTGGTACTGACGAATCTCTTGCCCTTCTTATTTATGTGTATGCTGTTCACCTTCTTGTACAAATTTGTGCCAAATACACCGGTGAACATCAGTTCGGCATTCGTCGGAGGTTTGACGTCGGGCATATGCTGGCAATTCGCGGGGATGGGTTTTGCGGCTTTCGTGGCAAGCTCAAGCCGGTATAGCGCGATTTATTCCAGCTTTGCCGTGCTCATACTCTTTCTCATTTGGTTGTATGTTGGATGGCTGATTGTTCTGGCCGGGGCGCAAGTCGCGTATTATCATCAACACCCCTCAGCATACTTGCTAAATCTTAGGCGAAAACATCAAACCCCGCTATTTCGCGAGTATGTGACTTTGTCCCTGCTTCGATACATTACGCGCCGATTCTTATCAGGCAAAGCACCGCTGAGAGAAGAACAATTAGCACGAGTGCAACGAGTCCCTCTCACGTTTGTGGAATCATTGATTGGTGATCTGATACAAGCCAATATGCTGATACGCACGGAGAAACCGAAGGGGGTGGTCTTGGCGCGCCCACCTGAAGCGATTGCCGTGGCTGACGTCTTGAAGGTGGTGCAGCATCAATTACATAATGGGCCACAAGGCTTTGCTGTTGGGACTGATAAGGTGAGCCAATTACTGATACGTCGAGATGCGGCCGTACAGGGCGCGTTAGAAGGCATCACGCTTCGGCAGCTTGTCAAGGATCAACCGATTGATCCGGTTTCTGATGAAGAATGGTACAGATCAACGGAAGCTGAAGTTAAGAGCCATCGAAAAGAAGACAAGGAACTCCTTCCCAGGATTTCTCGCGACCCTGTGGGGTGAGCAATTGACTAGTGATCCGAATATTCGCTTGTGATAGGATTTAGCGCCAACTTCAATCATGATCTAGTTGATCCACGTCATGAAAAATCTATGGATCGTACCAGGAGCACCACTGCCCAATGGCCAGGGGTGGGTCATTTGGTGTTCGCGTAAAGGGGAAAAGAATTTCTCTCCGCCAGAAGTGAGAGTGAACAGTTGCGGTTCCTCTGTCTCCTGTACAACTCATTGGGAACTCCTACCCAAAGCACCAGGCCTCAAACGTCGAATGGGCCTGTTGACTGTCACACTCACAACGCCCGCTCCGCCAGAAGGAGAGCGATTTTGTCTCACCCTGTCAGCAAACAACAAGAGCCAGGATTTTACCTGGTCCACGTTGCCCTATGCAGTCAGTGAAAAAGGGGTCACGTTCCTTTTTGCCTCCTGTTTTTGGCAGAACAATGACCGAGATGGATATTACCGTGCTGGGCTCAAAGACCTACAGTCGTTGGCAAATCCTCAGTTTAAAATGCTTCTTGGTGATCAGGTGTATCTGGATTGGCCGAATGATTGGGATTTAGGTGACAATGCTATTGAACTATTTGCTAAACGGTATCGCCAATATTGGGGGGATGCCTTCTATCGTGAAGCTTTGCAGGTTTGTCCAAATTTTATTACGTGTGACGATCATGAATATTGGAACGACTACCCTGAAAAACAGATCCATTTGCCACAAACCTGGGATGCCAATAACCGCAAAAAATATGGTCATGGGGCTGATAAGTTATATGATCAATTCCAAGTCTGTCTTAACCCCAATCAGACTCGGTGGTATGACTTCACAATTGAGCCGGTGTCTTTTTTTGTGGCAGATACCCGTTCTGAGCGAGAGAGTTGTCGTGATAAGGGCACCAGCCATTTTATGTCCGAGGACCAATGGGTGGCTTTAGAGGTCTGGCAAGCCAATTTGCAAGGACCTGGTGTCTTGGTTCTAGGTCAACCATTATTTCAGGAAGATGGTAATTTTCTGGATCATTCTCTGTCTAATTTTCCGAAAGATTACGCCCGTCTGTGGCGAGTGTTGGAGCGAAGTTTAGCGGGGACCAATCAACATGGTTTGCCGCACGACATCGTCATTTTATCTGGAGATATTCACACTGGTCGGTATGCGGAAGCCCATGGGCCATTTCCTGATGCACCTTACGGAGTTCCTGAATTTATCGCCTCCCCAGCAGCCATGATCAATCCTGGGAATGATAAGCCTGAAGTCCCGCCGGAGAAAATAACAATACATCCCAATGCACAAGGAGCGAAATCGGTCTGGCGAATCGATCCGCAAGCCAATATTGAAATCATGACCATTAAAAATAACGTAGGGCTTGTTAAAATCTTTCCTGGAAGCCAAGTCGGAGGCGTCCCTCGTGTTCGTTTTGAATTGGAATTATGGAGTCTTCCCGCACAAGTCATTGAATTAGACTGGGATGAAGATGCACCCTCACAGGGCACAGGCGGACCCTTGAAAATATTGTTCAAAAAAGAATTACTTCTACGTTAACAAATGAGTATGTTTATATAAATGTGAAGAAAGGACGGCCTCATGCGTGATTCCCAAACTAGCACGAGAAATCCTGATATTAAAGATTGGACCAAGAAGTATGAGAAGCGTACTAACTTGCAATTTTTTAATGATGCCTTTGCCTCATTTCGGAAACAGGATTTAGGCAATCGTGGTCTCATGACCGTGGGGTTGGTCGGAAGCCGAGACTTGCCGGGCCATAGTCTGCGCATGGCGCAGGCCATGTTGCGATGGGATTTGCGACCCAGTTACTGGTCACATGCCTTTGTCGTGGCAGAACCGGTGACGTCGCGAACATCGTTGAGTAATCTGGAAATATTAGAAATTCCTCTCTTCCCTCGAAATGGACAATTTCCTAAACCAGAGAATAATGGTGTGAATGAAGGGACTTTGGGACTCTATGACGATAAGACTGTAGATGCTAACGTGGGTTTAGTGGCCGTGAGCATGTCTGACGAGGAAGCGAAAAAATTAATCAAAAGAGCCAGGGCCTGGAATGCGGATCGCGTGCGATACAATTTTTGGAATATGTTGGGGGCTTGGCAGATCTACCTCTGGTCGCAAGGCGCCAAAACAAATCCGTTGCGCGAAGGCACGCCAGTTGCCGCGTCTGCGTATATCGAGTTTATTTTTGAGCGTTTGGGCATGGGGGTGACACCAGGAGCCTCCTCGCGCAACAGTGCCCCGGAGCATCTGTGGAATGCGGCCCGCTGGTGGCACAAAGCCTTTAAAGAAGACAATCGCAAAATCGCAGGCATGTACGTTGCGCGAGACCCAGGCTGCGCCATGTTGCGTACAAACGAATAAATGGGTGATCCTCTCTCATCTTTAAAATGAATGATTGAGAAACTTCCTCTCCCTTCAAGGGGTTTGTTCCGAAGCGGAACAAACAATTGAGGTGAGGATGAAGACACCACGAGCCTCTAACACTCCGACAACCGTTCCCCTTTATCTCCCACCACAGCCTTTACTTTTTTCTTCTCTCTGGCCATCATAGGCGCTCCTAGAATCATCTTATAATATTAATAGACTTGTGTTTTGTTCTGTGCGAAAAATAGCTAACGACGATTATCAGGTTTCTTTAATTGGGTATTATTTAAGTGTACGTGATTTGCCGGGTTTCGGCCCGGCAGCCGAGCTCCTTTTGTTTCGGCAAAAGGAGCCAAAACCATTGACGCCCAATCGGCCTAAATGAATTTGGTGGACGCAAGCTAATAGAAGACGGCCCAACTCGCTTCTCTCAAACAAGGGCCGTTGAATTATCAGAGCGTCCACCAATAAGAGCCGATGGCAGGCGTCGTCTAAAGATAGACAAAACCCTAGTCCTGAATATGGCAACAAGAAACAATCCTTCTTCAATAAATACTCAGCCACGAATATTTCTTTCCTATGCACGGAAAGATGGGGAGGAGTTTGCACGTGAGCTTCGCCAGAAATTGGGGAAGAATTTTTCCCTATGGCAAGACCGGACTGAGATGCAAGGGGGGAAAGATTGGTGGGACCAAATTCTTGAAGCGCTTAAAACTGTCGAATACATGGTGCTGGTTATGACCCAGGCAGCAATGGAATCCACCGTGGTGAGGAAAGAATGGCGACAGGCGCGTCAGGAGGGGGTGGGCGTCATTCCCGTTTTTGGACAACCCAACTTGGATTTGACCCAACTCCCTAGTTGGATGAGGGATGTCCAGTGGGTGAATACCGATGTCCCTGAGCAATGGACTCGTTTTATTCGTACGTTGGAAAGTCCCTATGAAGGCACGCGGGTGCCGTTTATGGCTGATGATCTCCCCGTCGACTTTGTGCCCCGTGTGAAGGAATTTGAAGAACTGGCTGGAAGTTTGCTGGGTCCTCAGCTGGAAGAGCCCATCGCCATCACGGCAGCACTGAAAGGCGCTGGCGGTTATGGAAAGACCACTCTGGCCAAAGCTCTCTGTCATGATGAACGGATACAAGATGTTTTTCATCATGGCATCTTGTGGGTCACGCTAGGAGAAGAACCCAATATCATGGCAGGCCTAACTAAACTCTATGCAGGATTAACAGACGAGCGGCCGAACTTCATCGACCAAGAAGATGCATCCAATAAGCTAGCCGAAGTCTTGAAGGGCAAGGATTGTGTGATGGTCATTGACGATGTCTGGAATGCCGCACATGTCACGCCTTTTTTGCGAGGAGGCAAACGATGCGCGCGGATTATCACAACACGAGATAGTGGAACTCTTCCGCCAAGCGCCAAGCTTCGAGTCGATGTGGATGCCATGCATCTTTGCGAAGCCGTGGCACTCCTCGCATTTGAACTGCCGAAAGAGGAAGAGGTGGCACTTGAGTCTTTAGCCAAGGATCTTGGCGAATGGCCCTTTCTGTTAAAACTTGTGAATGCCTCTTTGCGAGATTGTGTGAAAGCGAGGGGGCAAGACTTGTCAGATGCCCTAATCTATGTCCGCAAGGCCTTAGAAAAGCGTGGGCTCACCGCATTCGACGCCAGAAATCCTATTGATCGTAATCAAGCGGTTGCTGTGACGCTTGGGGCCAGCTTTGAGCATTTGAATGAAGATGAACTGGCTCGGTATCACGAGCTGGCGATTTTCCCAGAAGATATCGAAATTCCATTGAGTGCGATTACCAAGCTCTGGGGCGCTACTGGAGGGCTAGATAATTTTGATACCGAAGAACTTTGCACCCGTTTAAGTCAATTGTCGCTTGTTCTTCGCTACGATCCCATCACACAACACATTCAATTGCATGACGTGGTGCGTACTTATCTCGAAGGGAGGGTTGGTTCGCAATTGTCAGTAGTCCATAGGAAATTCCTCGATGTTTTCGGTCTGATGAATGATCCAGTCAAAGCTGCTGGAGATCCTTACCTTTGCCGGCATCTAGCCTATCATCTAGTGAAAGCCGAGTGGTGGGAGGAGCTGAAGAAACTCTTGCTCAATATTGATTGGCTCTATGCGAAGTTGGAAATCTTAGATATTTCGGCCCTGC
This sequence comes from Nitrospirales bacterium, assembly GCA_029261235.1. GTDB lineage: Bacteria > Nitrospirota > Nitrospiria > Nitrospirales > UBA8639 > Nitrospira_E. The sequence continues at coordinate 27,790 of JAJDBS010000005.1, read as the reverse complement.
TCTCGGATTTTGATTGGCTACAAAACGAGAAAAATTTTAGTTTAATCCAGGGTGCCATTAGACTTTCAGGTCATATCGTGGGGAAAGATCCGAGTCAATTGTGGGGGCAATTGCTAGGTCGTTTACAGATGGATAAATCTCTTGAAATTCAGAAATTGGTTGAGCATTGCAAGCAATGGCAAAAAAGTCCGTGGCTCCGTCCGCTTCAATGTAGTCTCATTGCACCAGGTGGGCCGCTCATTCGGACCCTGAGTGGGCATCGTAGTGGAGTGACTGCGGTGGCGGTTGCGCCGTATGGGAGTCGCGCCATTTCGGGGTCAGATAATGGCACTTGCATCGTGTGGGACCTAGCTACAGGGCAGGCACTTCAGATTCTTAGAGGACATCATAGCTCGGTGAAGGCTGTGGCGGTGACGCCAGATGGGACGCGTGCGATTTCAGCTTCGGTTGATCATGCGTGCAAGCTGTGGGACCTGGCTAGTGGGCAGACCCTCTATACACTCAGTGGTCATACCTCTAGGGTTACGGTGGTGGCGGTGACGCCAGATGGCAGGAAGGCCATTTCGGCGTCGAATGATGACACATGTATTGTGTGGGATCTGGCTATTGGGCAGGCATTGTATTCTCTTCGAGGACATAGCGACAGGGTGACTTCGGTGGTCGTGACGCCGGATGGGCGCTGCGCTATTTCTGGGTCGGCTGATGCCACATGCATTGTGTGGAATCTGGCCAGTGGGCACGCACAGCATATCCTAAGGGAGCATAGTAATTCGGTGAGGGCCGTCGGAGTTACGCCAGATGGGACGCGAGCGATTTCAGCGTCGACTGATTTTACGTGCAAAGTGTGGGATCTGGCTAGTGGACAAATTCTCTATACTCTTAATGGACATAGTGCCAGGGTGACGGCGGTCGCGGTGACCCCAGATAACCGGCAGGTAATTTCCGCGTCGGATGATGCCACATGCAAAGTATGGGATCTGGCTAGTGGACAAATTCTCTATACTCTCAGTGGGCATTGCGATAGGGTCACCTCGGTTATAGTAACGCCAGATGGAATGCGGACAATTTCGGCCGCGGATGATGACAAATGTATAGTCTGGGATTTGGCTAGTGGACAGATACTCTATTCCCTCAATGGGCATAGTAATTCGGTGACGGCCGTCGCGGTAACCCCAGACGGGACGCAGGCCATTTCGGGGTCGGATGATGGCACGTGCAAAGTATGGGATCTGAGTTGTGGGGGGGGAGCGCTTTATCCCCTCAATGGGCATAGTAATTCGGTGACGGCCGTCGCGGTAACCCCAGACGGGACGCAGGCCATTTCGGGGTCGGATGATGGCACGTGTAAAGTGTGGGATCTGGCAAGTGGACAGATACTTTTTACCCTTAGCGGACATAGTCTTTCGGTAACCGCGGTCGTTGTGACGCCAGACGGATCCCGTGCAATTTCATCTGGGGAAGATGCTATATGTAACGTGTGGGATATGGAAACGAGGCAGGTACTGCATGCCATGAGGGGGCATCATAATTTGGTGACGGCGATTGCGGTAACCCCAGATGGCAGGCAGGCTATTTCGGTAGCGACTGATGCCACATGCATCGTGTGGGACTTAGCCAATGGGAAGGCATTGTATACCCTGAGGGGTCATAGTAGCTGGGTGACGGCCGTTGCGGTATCTCCAGATGGTGAACGAGCAATTTCGGTGTCCGCTGATCTAACCTGCCAAGTGTGGAATTTGGTTACTGGGCGGATAATGCATACCCTCAGTGGGCATAGTAACTCGGTGAGGGGGGTCCTGGTGACGCCGGATAGTACACGCGCGATTACTGCCTCAGCTGATGCCACATGCATCGTGTGGGACCTGGTAAGTGGGCAGGCACTGCATATTCTGAGCGGGCATAGTGACTCAGTGAGGGGAGTTGCTGTGACGCCAGATGGGAGGTGGGCGATTTCTGGGTCGACTGATCATACATGCAAGGTCTGGGATTTGGTCACGGGCGAGGCACTCGATACCTTCAGCGGACATAGTAACTCGGTGAATACAGTTTTGGTGAACCCGCAGGGGTCCTGCGTGATCTCTGTTGCGGATGATCACATGTGTAAAGTGTGGGACTTGGCTAGTGCAAAAGAAATGGCCACCTTTACCGGAGAAAGTCCCATTTCTTGTTGTGTGGTTGCACCAGATGGCCGAACAATTGTAGTTGGGGAGCAATCGGGGCGGGTGCATGTTTTATGTCTCGAGGGAGTTGATTAAGCTCGCACACCTTTGTGGATCATACTCATTAGGTTAAAGTTTTTTTAATTTCTGGATACCCGCCTGCGTGCGTATGACGGTATCTGTCGTCATAATGCCGACTCTTTCTTTCTTAAGCAGTTTATTCAGTTGTTCTTACGTGGGTATTTGGGTAGTCTTGAGTATGTGGCAACTTCTTCAAAGACAATGAAAATAGGTTTGATTCAAATGGCTTGCTCGGTCGATTCTGAAGAGAATTTGGAGCGGAGCGTGGCAAAAGTCGAAGAGGCGGCTCACAGTGGCGCACAGATTATTTGTCTGCCTGAGTTGTTTCGGTCTCAATATTTTTGTCAGCAAGAAGACGCCGCGTTGTTTGATATGGCTGAATCCGTGCCAGGACCATCAACCGAGGTGTTGAGCAAGGTTGCGAAGGCCCGTGGAATCTCTCTTTTAGTGTCGGTGTTTGAGCGACGGACGGCTGGCGTGTATCACAATTCTCTTGTTGTGTTGGATGAGCGGGGAGAGATCGCTGGGTTCTATCGGAAGATGCATATTCCTGATGATCCCGCTTATTACGAAAAGTTCTATTTCACTCCTGGGGATAAAGGGTTTCAGGCCATCAAGACGACTCATGCGACTGTTGGACCGTTGATTTGTTGGGATCAATGGTATCCCGAAGCGGCACGAATGACGGCGTTGCTCGGTGCCGAGATTTTGTTCTATCCCACGGCGATCGGCTGGCATCCTCAAGAAAAGGCTGAGGAGGGTCAGGCGCAGCGAGATGCCTGGATAACCATTCAACGCAGTCATGCGATTGCGAATGGTGTGTTTGTGGCTGCCGTGAATCGAGTGGGTCATGAGTCTCCAGCTGGTGGTGATGGTTTGGAATTCTGGGGGAGTTCCTTTGTGTGTGATCCATTTGGTGTGGTGTTGGCCCAGGCATCAGTTGATAAGGAAGAGACGTTGGTGGTGGATATTGATCTGACACGCATTGAAGAGGTTCGCCGAAATTGGCCTTTTCTCCGTGATCGACGCATTGATGCGTATGACGGAATCACGAAGAGGTTTTTGGATGAGTCTCATTAGTTCGGGCTCTGCACCCGTTTGATGCGTTCACCCTCTCCCTAACCCTCTCCCTAACAGGGAGAGGGGATTTTGTTGTGTTTGCATTCCACATAATAATGACTTCAGTCTTGAATTTTTCTTGGATTGAAAGCTTCCTCTCCCTTCCGGGAAGAGGATTAAGCCGAGGGGAACGGTGAAACGAATTCCACCAACATTGCGATCGTTGGCTCAACGCCTCCGAGGTGGTCAGACCGATGCTGAACAGAAGCTGTGGATGAGGATTCGTGACCATCAACTCAAGGGCTGGAAGTTCAGACGTCAGCATCCCATCGGTGGCTATATTGTTGCTTATTGTTGTTTGGAAGGAATGTTGATTATTGAGCTGGATGGTGGGCAGCATGTCGAACAAGTAGACGCAGATGAGGAGCGTTCGAAGTATTTGAGCTCTGTGGGTTTTCAGGTGCTGCGGTTTTGGAATGATGATGTGTTAACCAAGACGGATGTTGTGTTGGAGGAGATATTGAGGGTGTTAGAAGGTAGTGAGAGTCTTGACCCTCACCCCAACCCTCTCCCTGGAAGGGAGAGGGGAAATCAAAGTCGAGAAAGAGGGACGAGAGATGATACCCAGCAACTTTCAGTGAAATTGGAGTGGCGGATGCCGGCGGAGTGGGAGCGACATGAGGCGACGTGGATTGGCTGGCCACACAATACGACGGATTGGCCTGGGAAAATGGCTGCTATTCAATGGGTGTATGGAGAAATCGTCCGTCAACTAGCCACAAGCGAAATCGTTCGGATTCTGGTTAATGATAAAGCACATGAGCTAAAAGCTCGTCGGGTCTTGACGCGTGTTGGGGTAGAATTTGACCACATCGAATTTGTCCGGATCCCCACGAATCGTGGGTGGACCCGCGACTTTGGTCCTATTTTTCTGAAAAGTGACGAGGCGAAATCTCAGGTCAATATTGCCAGATTTCAGTTCAATGCTTGGGCCCGTTATCCAGATTGGCAAAAAGACAATCGGATTCCCGAACGTGTCGCGGCAAAATTTCAAATTCCTCTTGTTCCGGTAACGCACCAAAAGCGCGGGGTAGTGTTGGAGGGTGGCAGTATCGATGTGAATGGGCAGGGGACGTTGTTGACCACTGAAGAATGTCTCTTAGACGAACGTATTCAGGTGCGGAATCAGGGATTTTCTCGTCAAGACTATGAAGACGTGTTTCGAGAGTATTTAGGAATTTCGCAAGTGTTGTGGTTGGGGAAGGGGATTGCGGGTGATGATACGCATGGGCATGCGGATGATCTCTGTCGTTTCGTCGATCCCTATACAGTGGTTCTCTGTCAGGAAGCCAATTCATCTGATGACAATTATCGGCCGCTTGCGGAGAATCGGGAACGGCTTGAAGGGATGCGTTGTGAAGACGGTCGGAAAATTGGGATTGTGCCCTTGCCAATGCCGTCCCCAATATATTTTGATGGACAACGACTTCCCGCCAGTTATGCGAACTTTTATATCGGTAATTCGGTCGTGATAGTCCCCACGTTTAATGATCCGAATGATCGAGTGGCACTCGGCATCCTGTCTGATCTATTTCCCGACCGAACGGTGGTGGGCATTCATGCTGTTGATCTCGTGTGGGGGTTTGGGACGCTTCATTGCCTCACACAACAACAACCGGTTTCCTCTCAATCATAGATCTCTACGAATTTTCATGGATACTTCTTTCCCTCTCCCTACGGATGCTTCTCTGCCTTCTCCCATCAGAATAGGATGGATTGGCACCGGAGTGATGGGTGCCTCAATGTGTGAACATCTGCTTCGAGCAAATTTTCCGCTCACTGTTCATACTCGAACGAAAACCAAGGCTTCAGGGCTTCTCGAGCAAGGAGCCCAGTGGGTTGATGCCGCTGCTGATATTCTTGCCGAGGCTGATGTGGTGTGTACCATGCTGGGATTTCCCAATGATGTGCGACAGATCTATTTAGGCAAGAATGGATTATTAGCAAAATCTCGGCCTGGTCAAATGTTTGTGGATTTCACAACATCGGATCCAAGCTTAGCCGTTGAAATTTCTGAATGTGCTCTCGAACAACAAATCTTTACGTTGGATGCTCCTGTCTCAGGAGGGGATGTGGGTGCGAAACAGGGAACCTTATCGATTATGGTGGGTGGTAGTTCTTCCGCATTTGAAACTCTGCAGCCCGTACTACGTACCTTTGGAAAGGTTTTAGTTCATCATGGCCCAGCCGGTTGTGGCCAGCATGCCAAGTTGTGCAATCAAATAACGATTGCAGGGACGATGATTGGGGTGTGCGAGGCCTTGTTGTATGCACATCAGGCCGGCTTAGATGGGGGAAAGCTGTTGGAGTCTATTCGCCAGGGGGCTGCCGGGTGCTGGACATTGGATTATCTCGCGCCAAAAATGTTGCAACAAGATTTTTCTCCAGGATTTTTTGTGGAACATTTCATTAAGGATATGGGCTTGGCGTTGGCGGCCGCCAATCGAATGGGTTTACTTCTCCCGGGTCTTTCAGTGGTTCATAAGTTATATCAAGCAGTACAGGCCGAAGGCCATGGGCGTTCGGGCACGCAGGCTCTGTTATTAGTATTGGAGCGCATGGCTCCTATTCATCTCTCACCTTCAGTATCCCGTTAGCATCTTCTCCATCAGTGCGCTAGATCCATCTTTCAGGTCTCCTTCAACTTTTTTAAAGCCGTGTTAGGTTGCGCTTACGAGATTTGTAAGAATCCGAACGCCTGCATGAACGTGAGGCTATGCGAAGCCGTTCTTTGAGCAACGAGTCATATTCGGATGCAAATACCTAAATCTGCGGTGGTATCTCTGGCTCGTGTCGTGGCTGGCCGGACGGTTGATCAATAGAGAACCAAAGGACAAGGTCGTTATGGATAGTTTGAAGAAGCAGTTTGACGCGTAAGGGGAAAAATGGTGAAGGAAGCTTGAAGATTGACGATGCAGATTTTTACAAGGTTACCCAATCCTCTAAGGCGATATCGAGCTGAATACCGACTTCGTCCGGCATCAAAATTTTGACAATCTCGGGCCTTGAAGTATCCTTTTCCAACACGGAGAAATTAAAGGGAATGGGTTCGGGTAACGGTTGGTGAGCAGCATCTTGAATGAGCAATATGGTCGGTTGAAGCAGATTTTCTCGAGAGTTGGCCGTGACAATCCCACGTTCACCTGTACTGAGCTCAACTAAGCTGTACGTTGGATAGATGCCGATAAGATTAATGAATTTCCCGACCAACTCCACATCTAATGCTCCTTTTTTGCCTTGTTGATAGAGGGTTTGAAGCGCTGTACGGACTGTTTGAGGCTTTCCACTTTGATGACCAGTTAGCAGCTCATCATATTCATCGACGAGGCGCAGGATGCGGCTGGCTGGTTGAATGGTGGCCGGATCAATATCTGTCGGATACCCAGATCCATCTAAGGCGACATGATGTTCACGAATATATGTTTGGACTTGTTCGGGCAATGCAGCCTGCTGCATCAAAAAGTCCAATCCGCGTTTGGGATGAGATTGATAGATTGCTAATTCTGATTGAGATAATTCATGGAGTGGTCGTTGTATCGCAGTTGGAATTTTCGCATGGCCGGCATCATGAAGGAGGCCAGCCGAGGCCAGGTCTTGGCATACGGAGTCTTCTAATCCGATAGAACGTGCAAGTAGCACAGATAATGTGCTCACAGCTAACGCGTGCTCGTACTGTGCAGGTGAAAAATCTCTGGTGCGAATCAGCGCGATATAGGCTTCTTCATGGTCTAACGTTTCAGCCATGATTGATCGGGTTATATCATTCACTTCTGCAATCGCAATCCCTCCGGTCTTTGATAGCGTCTCCAAGATATCTTGTACGCCTTGCAGCATATATTGTCGCGTTTGAGTGATCGCAGTGAGCTCTCCTCCTAAGGATTTCCCTTGGACTTCATCTGGAAGATGTTGAATTCGTTCGGCTTCAGGAGAGATTGAATTCTTGGTCGTGATGTCTAATGGCGTTTCAGGAATCGATTCAGGTGAGTCTTCTTGGTGATCGACTTCCGCTGTTGATACGTCATCAAGTCCGCGTTCTGTATCTATGGTGATTGCTTGGATTCCAGATTTTTGTAGTTTGGTGATGTCGGCAGTCGAACCAATCAAAAATCGATGTCTGAGGAATGGCGTGTTCAACCAGGACCCATCAATCCCACAGAGATACATGCCTATTTTGACGGATGTAATGGGAATTCGTTTTTTTGCCATTGGGTTGATTCCCTCGTGTAATGTCAGATCGACAGCACATTGTCGATCAATCGAGTGAGCACAATGACATTATCGGTGGTCCTTCTATCGTTCTTAATGCGTGAGGCCAGCGTAATGAATGGCCGGAACGGAACGAAGTGCGAGTTTGTACGGATGACTTGATTCGTTGGGACTTTTTCCCTCCTTAGAGAAAGAACGATACCGATGCCATAGCTTTCTTACTTAAGAAAAGAGAAGGCGAATGAATTGGTATCCAGCCTCCAAGACTTAAGTTCCCCTAACGCAGGACCGAAGGGGAATGAAGACGTCACTATGGAGGCCTGCGATGGTTGGTTTTTCGGTATCGTCCTGCACATGCTCCCGTCGGTTTTTTAGAGGTTCTCTAACTCAGTCTTCTCTCTGTGCGAGAACAGTTAAGGTTCTCACGACTTCTACGCTTTTTGTAAGCCTCGTCTTCGTCGGGCTGGTTGCACTGAGTCTGCCATCATGGAGCAACGCCGCTTCCGATGCTGATGGGCACTTGAAACACATTCGGACGACAATTCCTATTTTGGGGACAACGACGGATGAAAATTCGGAGCCAGTTGGGATTGTGGCCGAAATACAATTAGAATTTCTTCAACGTCGTGATCACGATGGGCTCGATATTCAATTTCAATCAGTACCTGGGAAGTTCTCTCCGTATGCGCAACAGGCAGTCATCGAAGCCTTGCATTTCGTCGTCAAAGCTGCTGCCTTGAATCCTGATTCTTGGACTGTTCGGTTGCAGCTGCCGTATCCAGGTGTGACCCTATATGGAGAAAGTCTGTCAGCGATGGCGGCGTTAAATATTGTGGCGCTGGCAAAGAATGAGCCGGTGGATGTAACAACGGTTCTGACGGGGACGGTCACAGCTGACGGGCATCTAGGTACGGTCGGTGGCGTGCCGTTGAAAATTTTGGCGGCCTATGAACAACATTATCGCAAAGTGTTAATTCCTGAAGAGCCAGACGTGGCTGATGGAGATTGGGAAACCCCATTTCTCATGGAGGTGCGGCCGGTTGGTTCTATTAGTAAAGCGTATTTGGCTCTGACGAATCGACCGCTACGGACTTCCCTTGCCCAACATTCCCTCACTGCGGGTTTGGCCCCTTAACGGGCAAATCTCTCCATCTTATCATACGTCCGTTTGGTTTCTGTTTCTTGTTCCTCCATACATCTGATGCCGACATATTCAGGGAAATGTTCATCATGAGTCGTGCCGGAGGCTTGATTCTTCTGTTGAAATATTTCTATGGTGGACTCGTATGAAGGAAGCGTCTTTGGTTGACTCTAGACTTGAACCAAGCGCTAACTCAATGAACTAGGAGTATATAGTGTCTATGAAATCTGAGACTCAGCCATGTTTCGCGGTTGATATTGATAATGTTTTAGGAAAAGCGGAGCCAGAAGTTCAGCGCTTGTTTCAAGTGATCACCGGGAACACATGGCCGCGTGGAAGATATGGCAGTGCTGGTGGTTTGGATTCCAGTGAAATTGAGAAGTTAGTGCTTGAGGAAATTTTTGCGCGTTTTCATGAAGAGTCTATTCCGCGATTGTCTGTGTATCCTGGAGCGAAATATGTTCTGGATCTGATTCATCAGACCTGTCGTATTATCATTGTGACTGCGCGGCGCCCGTATTCGCGCCCGCAAACATTGCAATGGTTAACCATGCACGGAATTCCGTTCGATGCTCTGTATCACACAGAAGAAAAAACAGAAATTCCCGAATCTATTACTCTGGCGATTGATGATCATCCTGAACATCTTCTAAGCTATCAAGCGGTAGAGGCGCGAGTTTTTGTTATGGATCAACCGTGGAATCGTCAGATTGATGACATGAATGTGATTCGAGTGACTGGTTGGGATGCGCTCTTACAATGGTGGCATCTCCGACATCTTTCTTCCCTCTGGGACAGGCGTCAAGAGTCGATACCGCCTCAACAGCTATTGAAACATCTCACCGTCCTTCCATAAATAAGACCTTTCCCTCATTTCAACGTCACGTTGTTTGGCTTCTTTGATGAACGACTGCTTTATCACAAGTTTTTGCAAAATGAGCCGAAATAAGTATGAAGACGGCTGTCTGATTCGAATCAAAGGTTTTTGTTGAACGCCTGGATTGATAACCCATTTTGTGAAGAGGTAGGAGCAGCGAATGGTTGAGCGTCCGATTCATACGGTATTGTTGGTGGATGATAATCCCGATGATTGTGAGATGGTCCGGGAAGCATGGGAAGAAATGCCCATCGGGGAACACTTGCGGATGGTCTCTGACGGTACCGATTTACTGGATTACCTCTATCGCCGCGGAGTCTATGAGAATCGAGAAAGTGCTCCTCGGCCGAGTGTGATTTTGTTAGACCTCAATATGCCCTACATGACTGGACAAGAGGTGTTGGAAGAATTGAGTAAAGATCAAGTGCTGTCCTGTATCCCTGTTGTTGTGTTGACGACATCCAAAGCCCCAAGAGATATTTTCCAAACCGCGACATTAGGTGTGAATGGTTACATGCAGAAACCACCAACGTATTCCGGATATTTGCAGATGTTTGCCAATGTCCGTGACCACTGGGCTGAAATCCTCTCTTCTACTATGTTGAGGGGTGGAGAAGACTGGGGCGGTCAACCGGCCTGGCACTAAGCATTTTTTAGGATCTCCTGTCCTTCCTCTTAAGTTCTCCGAGCAATAACCGACAGTATTCTATAGAGATTGATGAAAGGTAGCGTTGAGACTCGCCTTTTGCCTGTATGCTGGCGAACTCGAACCATTCAAACGATTAGGAACCATGAGGAAAATGAGAACTGCTATGAAAACACATTTTTTCTTGATGAGCACGGTGGCGGTGTTAGGGACATCATTGTTGGCGACAAGTTATGCCGCAAGTAATTCAGAGTATGTACATCTTACCCGGCATCGTGATTCGAATGGCAATTTGCTCATGGCGCCAACTCAGCATCAGGCTGAACCATCAGTCATGAAAAAAATGATGATGCCATCTCAACCCAAAGCACTTGAGCGGCGGAGCACTGATTGGGGTATGAGTGTTCAAGAAGTCAAAGACAATGAACTCGTCAAGTCATCATGGGATTTGCAGTCTCCGGTGTTGGCCGATTACGAACAGCGAGTCGCGTATCATACGCAAATCGAAGGTATTGAGGCTGCGTTAACCTATAGCTTTTATGAGAATCATTTAGGCCAAGCCAAGTATGTGTTCGAGCCTCAGCATGATGATGCCGTGGAATTTGTTCAAGATTTCAACACGGTAAAAAAATGGATTAAGCAAAGCTATGGTGAACCAACATCCGTGCAAGAAATTTGGCTAGACGAACTCTATCAATATGATTCCAGTCTGTGGGGACAAGCGGTCATGCGTGGTCATCTTGTGATGGTCGCCGAATGGAAGAATCCTGGCACCGATATTGTGCTCGTGTTGGATGGCGGCGATGACACGGTCGGATTAGTGGCCGATTTCTCGAGTACGACGTTTGTGGTTCCGGTGTCGTTTGGTACGCAAAGCCCAGAAGAAAATGTTGAAGGCGCGATAGATGACAACACGGTTCAAACAGCACTTCCAGCCGAACCAACAGAAAATTCCGTAGACCAGGATTTGTCGGTTCAAGGTCTATCGCCTGAACACGAGGTCCAGGTTGAACACAAGACTGAAGCAGAAGTGGCTTCCAAGGGATCTGTCAACGAAATACAGGACTTAGAAGAAATTGAACAGCTGCTGAAAGAGGAGTATCCACCAACTACGTTAGAGGATCCGGTCACGGAAGATGGTTCAGTGGATGCTGGGATGAAAAATGTGGTGAGTGACGAAGCCACGAATGAGTTAATCCCTGATACCCATGCATCGATGCACCATGAAGCCGTTGAGCATGACATTCTTGATGAGCCGCTCATCGATGAACAACACCTTGTAGGTGAGGGCACGCTAGGCAAGGGAGTAGAACAAGACAGTCTTATTGAACCATCAGTGACTATCCAAGATCCAGAGCATCCAATGGACATGGATATGTCAGAGCTGATGCCTATAGAATCTTCCGCGAACGAATCAACAGCAGCAGTCCATCAAGTGGAAGAGCCTGTGCTTGAGACCCAGGTCCAGGAAGCGCAGATGAATGTATCAGAAACCATGCCGGTAGACGCGACTACGGAAGAACCAACAGTAGCAGTTCATCAAGTGGAAGAGCCTGTGCTTGAGACCCAGGTCCAGGAAGCGCAGATGGATGTATCAGAAGCCATGTCGGTAGACGCGACTACCGAAGAACCAACAGTAGCAGTTCATCAAGTGGAAGAGCCTATGGTTGAGACTCAGGTCCAAGAATCGCAGATGGATATATCAGAAGCCATGCCGGTAGAGGCGGCTATGGAAGAACCGACAACAGCGGTTCATCAGGTGGAAGAGCCTGTGGTTGAGACTCAGGTCGAAGAACATACAATGGATGTGTCAGAAGCCATGCCGGTAGAGGCGGCTATGGAAGAATCGATAACAGCGGTTCATCAGTCTGAAGAACCTGTCGTTGAGCATGCTATTGATGAACATGCCAATGTTCATTCAATAGAAGCGGAAGTAGATTCTCAACATCATCTGTAAGGTTGACGATGACGAACTTTTAAGACCGTTTCAGATTTCTTTCTCAGATATTATTGCTAGGGGAGTGGAAGCATTCTCCTAGCATTTTTTTGTCATTTGATTGCTCCAATCTACATACAGAGCTTGATAATTTCTTACTATCCGTTGACGATCTGTGGGACAGCATATTTTCCGAAGGCGGGGTTCTCTCTTCTTACGTTTTTCTCTCTACCAGTTCCAAAAGGGGTAACGTCCGAAAAATCGGCCTCGTGGGCCCCAATAGGGGTGGCCATAGGGATAGGGTCCCCAGTAGGGGGATGGTTGATCATAGCGACGGTAGCCTGAGGAATAGGTGGGCCAAATGTTGAACTGTTTGATCGTCAGTGTGGGGTAGGTATAGTCCGTCTCATCGAGTGGTTGAGTCACAGATCCTGATAGCTCTCCAACAAGGGTGATTCGGGTTCCAGGGGGAACGGTGGCAGGATCAAGGAATGTCTGCTGATAGGCGATATACCGACCTTGAGAATGAGTTAATTCTGTTGAAGGCTCTCGTTGGTTGATGAGCGGTAATTGAAGGATGATAAGTTCTGTCGAATCGGCGAACCGTTTGGCTGAGAGGATTTGCCCGCCGAGGATAACGAGCTTGCCTTTATGTTCATCTGGAAATGCCTTGATTTGGGAGAAGGACAATGAGTGGTTGAGCTGAGTGGTCAGATCGGACGGAAGAGTGGCCTTATACGGTTGCGTGCAGCCCGCGCTCAATATCAGAAGGCCGATGACCACTGCAAACTTGAACATTGCGTGTATAAGATATGCGCGCACCATATAAGAATGAATCATCGGGCTGGCCTCCTCTGGCCCGAAAGCCGGGCTTAGGGTTTTGCCTTGGGCGTGGCAAAGGTGATTTCTGTGGCAACCCAGTCGCGGTCTTGAGGCAGACCTTTCTTGGTGACTTCGGCAACCAATCGGTCACCCACTTGTGGGCGAGCATCCTTCTTGTGGATACCATTCTGTTGGAAAATGGTCTCGGGTTGAAAAGCCAGAGAAACTGAATCACCTTTAGCGGTTTTCACAACGACGTGATCATCTTCCATCGTTGTGACCGTACCCATGACATGGGAAGCATCCCCGTGGCCCCAAGCAAATCCAGGAAGAATAAGCAGCGCAACGAGAATCAGTAGATGACACATTCGTTTCATAGTCATACTCCTTCAATACACACATTAATGATGATGAGCTGCGGTTGGGTCCACATCCTCACCTGATAAGAATTGATCAAGCATATCTTGTTGCTCGCGTTCGGCACGAGTCATCGGATTATCTTTTTTCATTTCGGCGATCTCTTCTGGAGTAATATTTGGCAAATGCCGAATAAAATGAACCAGATTCCAACTCTCCTGATCTTCTTCAGGAGCTCCCTTTCCCCAGGCTGGCATGCCGGTGAAACGAATGCCAAAATGAATCACATAAAAAAGCTCTCCATCTTGCATCTCTTGAATGACTGGATCGCGAAGGTCGGGTACAGGGGGATAAAAATTTGGCCCCAGAGATGTTTTCCCACTGCCATCATTGGCATGGCAGGTCGCACAATGGTCGGCAAAATGATGTCGAGCTTCAGCTAAGATCTCCGAAGAGAGCTGAACAGGATTGGACATTTTGAGGAAATGACTCGGCGTAGCCATATGGCGAATGAATCTGGCAATTTTGATTTCCCATTCTGGAGGAGTCGCCTTGGCGGAAAAGGTGCCTGGGAGAAGCCACAGGGCGGCCAACACCCCAACAATGATCAAGAGCAAGCAGAGAAAGAACAGCCATTTAATTCGTCTTAACATAGGTTCCCCATATATGAGTATATGACAGTTTACCTGGTTGGAGATTTTTATCACAAGTCTAGCAAGGGTATTTGATCCTTACGATTTACATGCAACACAATATTGGGTGCTATGAGGGGCGTGATCGGTTTCGAAGCATGATGAATTTTTGGCGAGTATTCTAATCAATCGTTGCTATGAGTGAGACACCTACAGGATTGGTGCAGGGATTGGAGAATCCCACATGTTATCTCCACCGAGTTGATCAGGTGCGGCTAGTTGAAACCCAAATTCCGTGGGTCCGATTAATTGGCTTCTATGTCTACAAAATCAAAAAGCCTGTGAAATATTTTTTTGTGGATTTTCAACGCTGGAAAAACGTCGGTGGTACTGTGAGGAAGAGGTGCGATTGAATCGTCGGTTGGCCCTAGATCTGTACTTGTGGGTGGTGCCGATAACAGGTTCGCCCACTTCCCCCGAAATCGAACGGCCCGGGGTTCGATTTGAATTCGCGGTCAAAATGAAGCAATTTTTTGCGGAGCAGGAGATTCATCACTATTCGGCGGATGATAAAAAGGCGGAGAAATGTATTTTCTTATTGGCAAATACCATTGCAACCTTTCATTCGAAAATTGAAAAGGCCGAAGAAGGCTCTCCCATGGAAGCCCGGACATCGTGTTAAAGGCAATCAAAGAATGCCTTGATGAAATGCCTGCCTACTGTCTCTCTCAAATCTCGCAAGAATATGTAACAGCAATCAATGCCTGGTTACAGGTAGAATGGCGGAATGTATCCGACATCATTCTACAGCGGAAACGTGCTGGTTTTTGTTGAGAATGTCATGGGGACCATCACCTAGACAATATCACCATATTTAAAAGACGAGTCTGTGTGTTTGTTCGTTGGACTTTGAGCCGAGGCTGAGCTGGATTGATGCCATGAGCGAAGTCGCATTCTTAGCCATGGATCTCGAAAAACATGGCTGTCCGGAATTCGCATCTGTGTGCTTCAATCGATACCTGGAGTCTCACTGGAGACTACGAAGGGCTGAAAGTTTTTCGGTTGTATCAAGGCTATCGAGCGTTAGTTGGAGCGAAGGGTGCTGGGTACGTTTGGCTCAACTGGCAGAAAGTGGTCAAGAAGTAAAAAAACCCAAAGAAGAGCTGTTTACTCAAGAAGAGGAGTTGAATATCACCAGTGTCGATTCAACGGACCCAGAATCCATGGTTTTTCCATACGTGAATTAAAGTTAAACGTAGGGGTTTGATTCTCGGTTAAGCGAATGATGTTGAATAGTTTATTTCATCAATTCTTGTATTCGACCGTCGGTACCGCCTAACCCCAAATACTTTTTATAATGTATCTTGGCTTGCTCCAGGTCTTCTTTGTGAAATTCGTAAAAGGCTCCCATATTGAATTGTCCTTCCACGGAATTAGGCTGTAATTCTAAGGCTTTCTGATAGACCTCTTCTGCTTTGTCGAGTTGCTTTTCTCTCACTAATAGCACACCCAAATTGACATAGGCTTCAGCATCCGTCGGTTGCAATTGTGTGACTCGTTGGAAATGCTCAATAGCTCTATCCGGTTGCTCTTTCTGTTGATACAGAAATCCAAGATTATAATGGGTGTCGGAGTGCTCCTGATTGGTTCGTAACACCTGTTCATAGGCTTCGATGGCTTGATCGAATTGCTGATCTTTTTCGAATAGGCGGCCCCGTAAGTACCAGCCTTCCGAATGCTGTGAGTCGTGTGTCGTTAACAGTGTGAGCAGTTCTTGTGCACGTTCTGGTTGATTCTTTTGCATCAGATGGTACGCCAGATGAAATAACGCCTCGGAAGCCAAGGGCTCCTGTGTGAGGACGGTTTCATATTCTTGTATGGCTTTATCAATGGCGCCGGTTTGATCAAACGTTTTGGCCAGCGTGAGTCGCGCTTCCCAAAATTTTGGGTAAAGGGTGAGAGCTCGTTGAATCGCAGCTTGTGCTTCTCCGAATTGGTCATGGTGCAGGTATAGCAATCCTAAATCATAGTGGGCTTGCGCAAAGTTAGGGTTCAGTTTCACGGCTTCCTGTAGGGCCGGAATGGCCATGTTCGAATCCTGGGTCTGCTGATATTGGATTAACCCTAAAAGATGATGGGCTTCAGCGTAAGACGGGAATTCTGTGAGAGCTTGTTGAAGAAGAGATTCAGCTTGTTGAATATCGTTGCTCTGAACAGCTTCTATAGCTTTGTGATAGAAATCGCCTGCTGGATGCGCGAGACCAGCCATGGGCCAAAACCCAACGCTGAAGGCAATGAGACCAATAAGCGGTCTGAACCATTGATGAAAAGATGAAGGCTTAGAAAAGGTAGTCATAACCAACCTCAATTTTTTATTATGCGATGAAAAGATTAAATGAATAAGCAAGTAGGTTCACGATCATGATTCTGTTTAAGAATTTGAGATTATTATAGGCGGCCACTGTTAAAGGATGAAAGAGTACTGCCACTTCTCTGAAATCGTCAAACAGGTTGTCGATGAGAATTTGGCGCTTCTTCACTATGTGGTCCAGGGCCCTTCCTCTGCGGGAAGGGCCCTGGAGAGCAATAGCCGATGGATGTTTAGAACAGTCCCAGCGTGATACCTCCAAAAACAGAGAGGGGAGGTGCAAGGAGAAATGCTTGTTTAGACGCATCGGCCGTGCTGTCTGACACGATGGCTCCGCTACCCATATACGTTTGATCGAAGAGATTATCCACTTGTACATAAGCCTTAAATAACCGAACCCATCCCCACTCAACGTCTTCGGCATAGTGGAGGTTCACGTTCACGACGGTGGCAGATTGTGCCTTCAGGGTATTGGCATTGTTCACAAAATAATCGTCAATCCAAGAGACTTCAGCCCAGCCTCCAAACCCTGAGCGATGATCATAGGCGGTACGAAAATTCAACACATGTGGCTCAACTGCCGGGACCTTATTGCCATCACGATTGACAGCAGTACCGACGCCTCCAACGAGAATCGAATCCGTATAGTTAATAAACTTGGCATTGATATAGGTATAGGCGCCAGAAAGTGTGAGTCCGTCAAGAGGAACCCATTCTGCGGCGAGTTCGATTCCTCGATATTCTGAAGAATCCGCATTGGTTGAAAAGTTTCCGGTTCCACCTCCGACCGCTTGATTAATCAGCTCGTCTTTAAAGAAATTCCAAAATCCAATCAGTTGGAAATTGAAACGCGGATGGAGACGAACTTGTCCCCCCAATTCCAGATTAATACTCCGTTCGTCATCGAGGTCATTATTGGCACCGGGCAATCCGGTGGGAGTGGTCGTGAGGTTCCCGAAATTTGGAGTGCCATACCCTCCTGACACACGAGTCCAGTATCGGTCATGCTCGTTGGGGTGAAATTCGATAGAGACATCGGGGGCAAGATTATGGAATTTTCGATCGGCATTCAGGTTGCTGGTGACGGTCCCGCTGAAAAATCCAAAATTTACTTGATCGATCGATAAATGTGTTCGCTCGTATCCTAGCCCTGCTGCGATGGTCCATTGGGGTGTCAGGTCCAATTCTTCACGAATTCGAAATCCTATGCTTCTAATGGACCCACGTTGATTATTAATGGCATTTTGCTTGCTGCCTCTACCATCAGCTAGGTTGCGAAAATTGGTTGTTTCCATTTCCAAGTAGTCAAAAAATATTCCAGCATGACTGCGAAGTGGCATCCCGAAGAGATTGTGCACATTCCGTATGTCCGCACGAGTTTTCCAATTGGGTTGTTCTTGATCTAACGTAATCCCAAATTTTTGATTGATATCTTTATTATCGTACAGTCCGGTGAGTGAGACTTCGGTGTCTGGAGTAATTTGATTGGTGTATCGTCCGCCGATGATGGTTCGGTGGTCACGGCGAGAACGATCATTGGCTTTCGTTCCCGGTCCTGCCTGTTTCGGGTTGGCCTGAAATTGCCCAAGAGTGAGACGGTTAGGGGTCAGGACGTTCAAATCATTATTGGCAGCCTTAAAGAAAAATGTCTGTTGATCATCAATACGGAAACGAAAGTTGGCGTCAACCGTGGTGGTAGTGAAATCGCCGTGATCTTGATAGCCATCACCCCGTTCATGGCTCACGAAGACGGCAGCATCCATATGTTTGTATTCTTTTCCAATGGCCGTGCCATATTTTTGATAGCCGTAACTTCCCACGCTGGTAAATGTTTCTACTCCATTGATATCACGTCCTCGCCGTGTACGGAAATTGACGGTTCCTCCCAGGGCATAGTTCCCATGTATGGCAGATGATGCGCCTCGCTCGACATCGATGGCTTCCATAAACCAGGGGTCTTGCAAATCTAACCGAGATAATCCGTCTGATTGGGTGAGGTCAAAGCCATCTTCATATATTCGAATTTTTTGAACACCGAATGCTTGTTTCGCTCCAAATCCACGAATGGCAATACTATAGTCACGTGGGCCATTGCGTTTGCGTAGAATAATCCCAGGTTGGCTCTCCAGGGATTCCCGGAAGTCTTTCGCGGGTTGGTTGTCAATTTGATTTCGTTTTACCGTTGTGCGGGTGGTTCCTCGGGGTGCTTGTAGAAGGCGAGTACTGACGACGGAAATTTCATCTAACACGGTCACTTCTTTTTGCTTCAGGGCGGTCTTTGTCGCCTCCGTTGTTGAAGAGGCATCGGTGGGCGTATCTAAGGCTTCAAGCTCCGCTTGAACACGACGTAGTTTCTCCTGCAGAGTCGAGAGTTCCTGCTCTAGTGTTGTCTGCTGTTGAAGTAAATCTCCTTCAGTTTGTGAAGTGGAGGCGGAAAAAACGGGCGGAACAAAAAGACTTAAATTAAGGAAGATGATGGCCATGCTGAGGGGCATGGCGTGAAAGAGGGATGCAAATGTTCTTTGACGCATGTTCACTGATCTGTGCTCCTTTTACAATGAATAAGTCGATGAATACATGTTTGTTTTGAATACTAGACATCGAAGGCTTGAGGGCCAGAGAGCGTAAGCTGAACGGATGAGATCCCGTCCCTATTACGTAATAACTCGCCGGTGAGTTCGGGGGATTCCCATACTTCCGAACCCCAAAGAAACCTCACGATGGATGATGTTGGACGCGATATTCGAGAAGGCTAGGCTGGCGGAGCCCGAGGGGAGAGAAAGCGTAAGGCAACATGTGTATTCGCCTGAAATGATAAGGCGAAGGAGTTGTGCTGATCCCAAATGGGCAGACTAATTAGGGGGGTGCCTTGAGCCAGAGTGGGAGTGGTCGTGCTGACTTGGCATGACCAACGACAGTAATCAGAATGCGTGCCGTTGTCTTCTGTCGTATGGTTGTGGGTTTGAGACGATGATTGAAGTTCGCTCTGGCAAAAAGCCGCCATCCCGAATAATGAGACATGCACGAGCACGAGCGATGCGATGATGAAACGAAATCCTTGGTTCATAGGTCGTTGAGGCGCTTATGGTTGATGCGAGCTGAGCAAGGGATTTGTGGAATTTGGCCATGTGATGGGTTGAACGACAGTGTGCCATCCCGGAAATTTAATTTGTTCTTGCCAGGCCAAGATGGCTTGGCCATTGGTATTGACCGCAACAGCTGGATGCTTGGATTTTTTCTTATTCAGTTTTTGCGGTGGGCTGAACGTTCTCCCACGGTCCAATGAATAGCGAATGACCACTTCACGCCTAACAGGAGACTGTTCTTCCCAAATCACGAGAAGCCGACCTTCACGATCAACAGCCAGTTGAGGGTGATCGGGGAAGGTTCCTTTGGAGACGTTCAATTGCCGTCGAGGGGTGAAGGTCTTTCCTCGATCATCTGAATGCGAAATATACACGCCCGGGATGTCATCGGGGCCTTCTGTGTACCAGGTGACAAATAAACGTCCTTGTTGATCAGTCCCCATTGTTGCCGGACGATGGGGGCACCCCTCGAACGCCCAACGATCATTTCCGACAATAACGGGAGAGGAAAATGTTGCGCCATTATTAGTAGAACTGGCGACGACGGTTTCTCTAATGCCTCCTGGGTAAATTTTTCGCCAGGCCAGGTATACCGTCCCATCCTGGGCGACAGTGGCGTGTGTGCGGCAACAGACGCAGGCCATATCGTCGATTTTTAGGTTAGGTGAAAGGGTATGGCCTTGATCCTGGGAAAATGAGGAATATGTGGAAGGATCCCTTTTTCCTTCACGGGCATCAAGCCACACCATATGGATCGAACCATTGGGGCTTACGGTCAGATTGTCAAAGGAATGGCCGGTGACGACATCGTCATCATTCACTTGAATGGGATCTAGAAAGGACTTTCCACCATCAAGTGAACGGCTCAAGAGGAGCAAGCTGGTAAACAGTTTGCCGTCGGCTTTCGGATGTGGAGTCGTCCACATGAGATAGACCTCGTCTTGCACTCCCAATGCCATGGCGGGTGGTGCATGGAGTGAAGCGGCTAGGGTGGCTTTAGGATTGACGCGTATCGGGTGAGGAAGAGTTTCTGGTTGAAGTGGGGCTTGGATGTAATAGGTGTTGAGATCTTTTTGGTTTGCTTCTATCCATGACAAATGAAAGATGCCCGTCTCCGACAATTGAATGGCAGGTCCTGAAATTCTTTTCGTCTGATGATCGAAGCGAACCTTTTCTCCAAATGTGATGGTCGGGCTTTTCAAATTCTGGTCGGCATCACTCAAGCCAGGGGTGATGACTAACAGAGAGAGAAAACTCAGGATTGCAGCAAGTGTTGTATGGCGAGACATGGTGAACCCCCTGGAATCTCGATAATGAAAGAATTGGAATTTGATCTTTTAAAGGGAAAGAAGACGATAGTCTTCGTCTGCGGATCGGTCTACCTATGCCTGCCACTGCCTGCCTACCAATGCTACATTTTCTTGATCTGAGTAAAAAAACAGGGTGAAGGCCAAGGAGATCGGTCCAAATGCCTTCACCCTGTGCAGAACGTGCTTGAAGGTCAGATATCCTCCACGCAGTTCTACTTGATACTGGATGAGTGAAAATATATTTCAGCAACTTGAATAAGATATAGCTCACTCCACTATTTCGGCTCTACCGACGTCTGCCGACAGATGCTACATCAAGGTCGAGAACTAGCCGTTTGGTTGTCCATGTCGATTCAATGTCTTCCAGCATTTCGAACGAAATGCAGGCAGGTGGGGAAGGGAAAGGAGCAACTGCGGCTTTTGACAAACATTGCCGGAATTATACGCCTGCCAATTGACTTCAGATGCACGATTAGTTCTCGTGCGGTTGTTGAGTCTGGTTCAGTGCTGTTCGTCAATGGTCCAGATGGGGAAATTTTTGATGGCGGGTTTTATGCAGGTTGGAGTGAAGACATCGTCGTCATTATCGACAAATAGAGGAGGCAGTTTGCTGATGAGAGCGAGATCACTTTTTGGTCCTCATCGCAAGGGGAATTGTAGACTTTGCAATCCATGTGCTGGTTTCAAAGAATGGCTAGCGAGTGCCTGAATCCAGGGTATTCAGGACTTGCAAATCATCACGTCAATAATCTTATCTGAGCCGTTTCTGCGGGGACGTTGGGGAAAGGAAAGCCCATGGGTCCTAGATGTTGTTAGAACGTAGAAACTGTTTTCATCGTCCTTGGCAATCCCGTAACCCAATCCGTTTGACTTGGTTTAGTCGGCACGATTCCGAAATTTTTTTACCAATATGAGTAGATCCTGAAGGACTCGCTTGGCCTCGACTTGGGTAATCGGCAGGACCTGATAATTGGACACCTGGTCAATTCTGGTTAGGGATATCGCATTATAACCGAGTTCGTCTTGAGCAATATATTGCTTGACTTCCACTAACAATTCTTCGGGTGTGAGGTCAAAGACGTCCTTTAGGGCCTGATGAGGGGGAATTCCGTGATTGACCAGAAAGATATATCGACCTAATTTTAAAAAGTTTTTTTCTTTGCCAAAGACGAAATAATGCATGATGGCCCAGGATTGAGCACGAGCATCGGTGAATCCCTGATTTTCCGAGAAATCCACTTGGTCCAAGAGCAGTGGTTGCATGGGGATCCATTCTGCTTCAGTGTCTAGCCACACCCATTTGTCATTTGGGGGAATGCCGAACTTCACTGTCTCATTCTGATATTCAAGCGTCTCGAATAGTCCGGCTAGCCCTTCTTTGTACCAAAGAGGGAAGTGAGCGGGGTGTTTAGAAAGCAGGTAATGGATGAATTCATGATAGATGATTGACGAGGCAGAAAAGTTCCATGCCCTGGCATTGATCGCAATGTAATTGGGACCTTGAATAAAAAATCCTCTCACATTTTCGTATGGTTGAAATGGGGTAAACGAGCGCTTGTTTCTAAAGATATACACGCGAAGTGAGGAATCCTGAAACGGTGGGATGTTGGTCAATTTCAAAACAATTGCGCGGAAGTTTTCAAGATTGCGAGCAATTTCTAGCGACAGGTGTTTGTCGGCATTGCTATAGAAGATGAAGTGCTTGGTTCGAATTTCCTTCCACTCATCCAGGCTGGCAAATGGATGACTCACGCAGCCTCCCAGCAGCAGCATCCAGAGACATGCGCCGAGAACGATCATTTTTGCCCGCGTAGTGTTGCACGTGTGCTGCGGGAAATGTTTGGTTGAACCGCGCAAATGAGTGTCCAGCAAGGGGGTTTCAGTAATCGTCTTTTGAAGTTCAGAGATAATCGGGCAATGTATTGTAGAACAGGACTAATCGTATCCGTGATTTTTTCGGCATGTTCCACCGGATCCAAAGGATAGCCGAATGGTTGTTAAAAGTCTGCAGAGGAAGAAGCTTTGCAATCAGGGGATTTTTCGATTGGCGTCTTAATTCTTTATGAGGAATTGTGTGTAGATGTAGGGAGAAAGCATCTAGGTTCACTTACTCTTTTCATTCATGACGCATCGTCACAACCACGAAAGAGTTTCTTGCCCTGTTTTCAATGTATTCGGAGAATATTGATGCTGACTTGAAGGATAGGATTTTTTGTTCCTCATGAAATGGACTAGGGTATTTATCCTGTGTGTTGTGCTGTCACTCTTTTGTTAGGTGACACCAAGCAAGACGTATGGGATACAAATAAAAAACAGGGTGAAGGCCAAGGATGTCGGTCCAAATGCCTTCACCCTGCGATCCAAGGCCAGGAGGAGAGCCTACCTTGAAACCTCGTGTATCCTAGGTGCCTGCAGAAGGTGTTGGCCTGATGACACATAAAAACTTAACGGGTTTAACGCTTGATAGCTCACATTTCTCTGTTGATCTGCTTCCGGATCAAAAAACCCCTCGGACATGCCGGTTTCGTGTATGAAGAGCGGCTGTTGAGGCGTAGGATTCTTGTTATAGGCTTCAATCATCGTACGATAAGCTGATCTCCCTGCCTCAATCCGATCAATTTCATCGTCGGTCCCATACGTAACGGTTGGAGGATAGGGTCGGCATATATCGATGGCGGCATTGATAATGGGTTGGAGTCGCAAAAAGGTATTGAGCGTTTGAATGGCAATGGCTTGTTGTCTTGAAGGGAGTGTGGACACAAAGGCTCGTCGAGACATACCAGTCGGCCTGTTTTCTGTAAAAATGATGGCTCGTTCGGTTCGAAATGCAATGGCCCCATGCAGCAGGGCTCCATTCGAGAGATCGTTCAACATAATGAAATGCGTATAATCTTTTCGTCGTGCCTCTCCAGAATTCTGAGGGACATGCTGCCCCGGAATCCGTTGAATAACGAGGTCACGATGGCTGGCGGCCTTAATTCTGATACTGGTCTTCTTTAGTTGCTTCTTACAGAGTCCAGGGCTGAACGGTCGAGAATCTAACGTGATATTAAAAACCTCTTCAGCATGAGTGGGAGACGTCAATATCATCAGAACCATGAGGCTCCCAATGCCTTGAGCAAATATTCTGATGCTTGTTCTATATCTCTTCAGTATCGTCATTATCATGGTGAGTTCCTTCCCCACATCATGCTCAAGAATTCCGTTTGGGCGAGGCGCGGGAAAATCTCGGGCGTCTGGATTAGGTAATGAGGACAACGGAAACATGTCTAAGAATGCGGCGGAAGTGCAGCCCTCATCACACGGGTACAAGAGAGCGATTATGTAAGAATAAGAGGAGGACCGCGTGAGGTTGGGTGATTGATGCAATCCAGGCTTGGAAGTGTTGGACGAGGAGAGTCGAGCAGAGGAAGAATCTGTGGAGAATTTTCGACAAACGTCGGGAGAACATGGAGCCCTTGACCTGCTTGGCAAGACCAACTACACCAATCTTGCTCATGAGTCTGTTGGTCATGCCCCGCATGTTCGACGTGTGCAGAAATATTTTGTGTCAGAACCGTGCTGACAAAGAGAAAACTGATTGCCAGGAATAGTGGAAATATTTTTTGCATCAATGAATATTGAGGCTGGGGGTTACATCGAGAGTAATTTGAGAAATACAATACGACGAATTTTGATCAATCTATCGTGTTTTCAAAATAGTTTCCACCTATTATTGCCTACCGATACTACACTTTTTCCTACAACCAGAGATTTTTTAGAACACACACAGTCATGCCACGGTTCGAGGGCAGGCTTATTTAATTCTGGGTCGTAGACAGCGTACATTATTAAAACAGCCTGTTGGGATATTTTATCGACGTTGAATTGACGAGAGCCTATGTCCGCATACGAAATTCTCATGCCTTCGTTCGATGCTGACGCTTCTCGTTTTTTGTTGCATTCATCGGCAAAGGTTGGAAAACATGAGTAGACAGCTTCCTTAGTGAATACGTTACAAATGACAAGACAAGAATTCCGCGTTTTTTTTTACTTTTTGTGGTTCACTCTTCTTCGGGAGAAGGGTATGAGGCTGCCTGAGCTAGAACAATCACTCCTCTACATGACCTGGTGCATTGTACTGACAAAAGGTTGTATTCGAGTTGAGTCATTCTGGTCGGTTGGGAAGCCCTGGGAGGTTATGCTATGAGAGGTTACGTGAAAACAAGCGTTCCAGTGAGTCTAAGTTTGTCTCTGCTTTTGGTGTCGGGGTTTGCTGCTCAAATGGCTCTGGCTAATGGAGAGCACGAGCCGGTTGACGCAACGTTTCAGACAACGGGAACGATTGTATTGAAGCAATCCCTACGAGCTGGGGATTTTATGTTGTTGAAAGATGTTACGCCGCTTCAAGTCGTGGGTGGGCATGTGGCGTTGAAAGTGCCATGCGACCGAAATGAAGAGACCCCGCTTCGAGTACTCGTTGGGTCAGCTGGTGAATCTGGGTCTGCGCTTGTTTCAGTTGAGCTGGAGATAATTGAAGATCTTTCAACCCCTCGTCGAGATTGCGTCTATCATGCGGATCTCGATGTGGAACATCTCAAAAATGAGCTGCTCGCTGAAACGGGGAGAGAGGTCAATATTACAGACATTGTTTTAGCCAATTCAGACGAAAATAGGAGAGTTCGCTTTGGCTCAGATAACGGCAATACTGTTACGGTCAATCTTCTCACCGCGGCCGGTGAAGATGATCACCATGATGACGAGTAATCATAAAGGCAATGCTAAAATTGTAGGACACGATTGAAGCTTGTGTCGCTAAGAATTTGAAGGGGGTTCAGTCATCTAAGGCTGAGCCCCTCTTCTTCATCATAGGGGAAAATGGCATGAGAAAGAAGGGCAGCTCAGTGCTCACTCAGCGTCTGCTTGCGGCCCAGGCGGTGTGAAAACTCGGAGTTTTCTGTATTCATGGCGTGCCTCACCCTTGCTCATACAGAGATCGTCGTCTACAGGCGATCCTCGAAGGCTAAATTTTTCGATCAAAATTTTATACGGAGTTTTTACACCGCCTGGGCCAAAAGCGGACAATCGAATGTTAGTTTATTGAGGTAACCAATCCGAGATGGCCTTCCCGATCTCTTGCGAGGAATCTTCCTGAATGAAGAGGGAGCCTGTGCCTAGGTGGACGAAAATGTTTAAGTGTTTCAAAGCGGGTGAATGAATAGAAGGGACAGGGTCCACCACGCAAAAAGAAAGCCTCTCATCATCACGACAAGAGGCTTTCCGAAAACGTATCGACGGTGAGGGATTTATGTGGTCTTCGACGTCTTCCATCGCCAGATACCTAACCCAGCCAAACCGGAGCCAAAAAGGAGGATCGTACCTGGTTCTGGAGTCGATACCGGATTACTTTGCGCTCCCCAGAAGCTAATGTGAGAAACTCCTGGCCGCATTTGTCCACGAGTCAGGATATTGCTGGTGTCATAACTTCCCATCGTACCGCTAACATCAAACACATTAAATGAATTCGCTGCCTTGACCGAAATAAACTCGGCGAAGTCAGGAATGACATAAGTTCCCAAAAGTGTTCCGTCAGGTAATGAACCTGCACCTCCGTTATTATAAGTCCCGTAATCTCCTGTCTGATCACTTTTTCCCAACAGGATAAGGTTTACAGCTGTACCTGTGGCTATTTCAATGGCGGCTTCCACAATATTTTGATAATCATTCCCGCTGTTAGGTACAGCGACACCTCCCGCTAAAACATCTCCACTATTTGCCGTACAAGGGAGTCCAGCCCTATCAACGCAATCCATAGTAACAGCCAAGGTCCCACTCACAAAAAATCCACTAAACAGCAGAATCGTTAGGCTCGTAGTAAATACCTTACTGAATTTCATAATTGCCACATCCTTCAAAAATGAAAATTGGAATAAATTTGAGGGAACTCTTAATGATTTATATACATTCCAAAGCAAACTTCATTCCAAGAGATAATATTTTTCAATATAGCGAAATACTTCTACTTTCATTCATTTTTGAAAGAGACTACATAAAGCTATGTAAAATAATTAGACAGGTATTACGGCAACATACAAGTTTTTAATCGATTCATTTAAGTAGGTATTATTATTTTTCAATAATTAGAAGAACTTAAGTCCTAGCAACGAAAACAATCAGTCACTAATTACTTCAAATATGAAGCCTGAGGCATGGCTTAATTATTGTGTATTTGATCGGAGTTATCCGACGAAAAGTTTACCAGTGGGGCCTGTGGCGACTCCATTAATTTTAATCCAACCGGGTCGATAGATAGCTCTACCTTTGGGGAGAATGCGAATGCGAGTAATTTAAAGGGTATTCTGAATGATTTGAATGATGGGAGTGGTGGGGTTCTAGCAAATGGTGAATCGCCCGCTGTCCAGCTCGGCGATACTAGACCTGTATAACGCCAAACAAGTGAGTGGTGAGAGGGAAAACAGTTTCCATTTGGCCGCATCAAGTTAAATTGACAATGCCATTTCGAATTAGGGCAACTCGGAGGGTTGAGTCATACGGGGTGCGAGATCGTCAAAATTGCACCCCAAAGGTCAGGCCCGGCATGATATTGGTATCATTATTCCTACGCCCACGCCCTAGATCTAGGTCCGTAACGATCAGCAAAAAATCACCTTTGAAGGCCATTTGGGAATAGATTTGATAAACCACCCCAAAGCCTAGGGGAATGAGAAAGGAGGCATCGGAACGCCTCTTATCTGCATGGACAAATCCAAGACTACCTTGCAATATGAGTTTGAAACGTTCACCTAATTCGGCTAAGGGGATGGCACATTTCCCTTGTCCCGAGATGCCCACGAGGGTAAGGTTATCTGTAAAACCTAAATGGAGGAGCGGCCCGATGGACACATGTTGATTACCCCAAATGTCCGCTTCGGGTCCAGGCTGTGTGAAAACTCAGCAAGAAGGTATACTGCACCTTTCTAAGGGAGGTGTGAGTGATGAGCGGATTTATTCAAGGCGATGATCGCTACCAAGCGACGTTGTTCCCCGAACGATTGGATGATTACATTGCCG
>JAJDBS010000040.1 GCA_029261235.1 Nitrospirales bacterium | reverse complement strand
CAAACTTGCACCTAAGAGCGGATGTTGTTTAATCGCCTCCCATTCCTCATCTGTAAGCGGCCCCTGCTTACCAAGGACTGCATCAGGTACTCCAATCTTTCCCACGTCATGCATCGGGGCAATCGCAAATAAGCCTTGTGCGCGTGCAGCGTCCCAACCAATATGAAGCGCCATCGATTTCGAATAATGACTTAGCCGTTCAATATGGGCGCCCGTTTCTTCATCCTTATAGCGTGACGCCCTGGCTAAGCGGAGCATCGTATCCGTGTAGGATTGCTCCAATTCACTATTTTTGTGTTGCTCAGCATCTAGAGAGTACTTGAGGTCTTTGGCATAGGTCAGCAACTGAGCATGAGCCTGTTTCAATTGATGCGTCTTTTGCTCCTCTTTTTGCAACATGTGCTTCAGATCTTTGGCGTAGACTAACAATTGAGACTGGGCAGCCTGTAGCTGGGCTTGCGCCGCATCCGCTACAACAGGCTTACCCTCTTCAGGGATACCCCAAGGGGCCTTTTCCTTCAGTTTTGAGAATTGGGGCTTCATGTGGCCAAGACCTCTCGAACCTTTTGAATCAATTCGAGCGGACTAAACGGTTTCACTAAATATCCCGCAAGTGCAAGGGAGGCTGTCTGGGCTTCAGCTTCCTGACCATCTCTTGCCGTCAACATGACGACAGGCAATGTTGCCATATGAGTAGACTGACGCAATTGCGTCACCACCTCACATCCATTCAGCCCTGGCATCATCCAATCAATAATGAGCAAATCTGGCTGATGTTGCATCACAGCTTCTAACGCCTGAGCCCCATCAACTGCGGTGAGAATGTTATAGGCAGGATTCTCGAGGGTGACCTCAACCAGCAACCTGAGATCTTCATCATCATCAGCGATCACAATCGTTTTGACTGAAAAACTCATAGGCATACACACTGGCAAGGCAAGTCTCTTCTCAGAGAAGATCTAGTTCATTCGTAAGATGTTCATCCTCCTTGATGAGATCAGTATTCTGACTTGCTGAATCATTCGTTTCGTCAAACGAGCCTGCCTGCCACATCCGCGCATCGAGTTTTCTTGCAACCGTAATAAACCCTGAGTGAGCCACCATCCGATGATCAGGCCGCACACTACGCCCTTTCACATTCCATGTTCGAAGAAGCGTTTCAAAGTTTTCAACTAACGTGAAGACCTTGGTTTCTTCTAAAGCCTGTACGGTTTGCATGACTTGTGGAACCGTGGGGACAAAACTCAAATAGATGCCGCCAACCCTCAAGGCTCGTGCCGCATGAGGCACCACTTGCCACGGCTCTGGAATATCGAGGACGACTCGATCAAATGACCACGCTGGGTCTCCTTCACCAATCTCGATTCCCTCATAGGCATCTCGAATGTGAATGAAATGATTTGGCACCTTTCCCATAAACCGCTCAATATTTTTTGTCGCAATGGCCGCAAAATCTTCCCGCAATTCGTAACTCACCACACACCCACGATCACCAACCGCTCGCAAGAGCGCCATCGAGAGTGCTCCAGACCCCACACCCGCCTCAAACACTCGCGCGCCAGGGTAGACATCAGCCCACATTGGCATAATGGCCAGATCTTTGGGATAAATAACTTGCGCGCCTCTCGGCATCTTTAAGGTATATTCAGCCAGCGTGGGATGAATGGCAATCATCACCTTGCTACTGGAAAATTCAATCGTCGTTCCATCTGGTTTCCCAATAATCTCATCGTGGGGAATACGATCACCGCTGTGTTGAAATATTTCCCCGCTTTTCAGCGTCAGGGCATAATGCCGCTCTTTCTTATCAATTAAATGGATGCGTTCACCAGCTTGGAAATTTTTCATAGTCCGGCATTCTAGCAGGCGAGTTCTTCCCCTCGATACCCTTCGAAATGAGGGACTATCAAAAATGAGAAAACGCGCAGATTTCTTTTTCCCTCACAATCCATTTCTTGACAGGTCTTGCTCGCAGATTTATGATTCGTATGTTACGCTTCCTACTTCTCACCATTGCACATGTATTCCATTATTGTCCTCGGTCCTTTCGCCTCAAAAGCATTTCTTTTTGTGTGGCACCGCTTTTCCTCATAACGCATGAAACGATTATTTACAGTCATCGGCCTTGGACGTTTCGGCTACAGCGTGGCTCAAACCATGGTCGAAAAAGGCTGTGAAGTGCTCGCCATCGATAAAGATGAAGAGCGCATTCAAGCCATAAGCGATATTGCGACATTCGCCGTCCAGTGCGATGCCACCGATGAACGCGCGTTACAAGCCGTCAGCGCTCAAAACGTTGATGTGGCCGTTGTCAGTATAGGTGAGAATATTGAAGCCAGCATCCTCATTGTCCAAACACTCAAAGAAATGGGAGTCAAATCGATCATCGCCAAGGCCGTCGCCCCGATCCAGGGGAAAATCCTTAAAAACCTCGGCGTAGATGAGGTCATTTATCCGGAACGGGATGCTGCCATCCGACTGGCACATCGGTTGGTTTCTCCCGGTGTGATCGAATACTTGGAGCTCTCACCAGGTTTTAGTGTTGAAGAGGTCTCCGTCTCAGACGCGCTTTCAGGATTGAGTTTGGAAGAAATTAAATTACGCGGCCAACACAACTTAAATATTATCGGCATCAAGCAACAAGTGAGTCGAATGGTCAAAGGCCGTATCACCACAGAAGAAACCTTTAACTTTACGCCGAAACCAGATGATGTTGTTGAAAAAGGTGATGTCCTGGTCATGATTGGACAAGAAAAAGATCTGGACCGTTTCTGCAACGATGTGTAAGAAATTTAACGCACCTGTCAACTATCCCCCCATTTTTCTCTCTCCATCTTCATTTTTTAGTCCTCATTCAATCATTTTGCCCATTCGGACCATCCAGTGATTTCTCAGTTCTGCCGATCTTGCATAAGAGACGGCAATGACAGATGAAACGCATCTCAGCGAACAACTAATTTATTCAGTGTTTTCAACAAGAATCAGATAGGAATACACGCCAATATCTCACAACTTGACTCAATGATGGCTTCTGATAAACGAAGCTAAAAATCCTCAATCAATTTGTCTTTGCGCGTTATTGAGCTTTTTGGGCTTGATTTTTGCTCTATGTACACTTATCTGAATTGTCAAGGCATGCTGCATACATTCAAACATTCAAGGAAAGGGATTCACTAAGAACACATCATGAAACATCAAAGCGTCATGGAACATCCTCACGGAGCAACAACAGAAGGTGTCACCACCAAGAAAACAGGCGACACCAAATCCGCCATCAAGCCGTACAACCCTGCGCTTGAGTCCCTCTACTTCCGGTCATTTGGTAGTCGTCCTCTGTTAGATAAACACTCAGAAATCGAACTAGCAAAAGAAATTGATGATGCATCTTCTGCGATACGACACATCATCAAAGACGGCCTGAAGCTCACGCATAGTCTCAAAAAATGCCCAGAAAAAGACGAGGCCATTGCGTTACTCAATGAAACGTTCGCGTTAACCGGCCTTTCTGCACCAGCCATTGAAAAACTGAAATCGCTGTTGTCGGATTTGGGAAAATCTCACCCGGAGCAAGAGCAGTCGGTCCAGTCACTCTGTCAACACTTACAGAAGGCAAAATACGCGTTAGAAAAAGCCAAATCTGAATTGGTACAACGCAACTTGCGCTTAGTGGTCGACATTGCCAAACGCTATACGGGGCACGGCTTAGCTTTCCTCGACCTCGTACAGGAAGGCAATATTGGATTGATGAAAGCTGCAGAGCGCTTCCAATATCAAAAAGGCTTTAAATTCAGCACCTATGCCACCTGGTGGATACGGCAAGGCATCACCAGATCACTTGCTGATCAATCTCGTACAATTCGAGTACCTGTCCATCTCAACGAAATTTCGAACAAAATTGCCCGGACGTCAAAAAAACTCACTCAACGTTTTGCCCGTCAAGCCCAAATAGAGGATATCGGTGATGCACTCCAACTCACTCGAGAGAAAGTGTACGAAACACTCCAAGCATTTCAAGACCCGATCTCGCTGGAAACCCCAGTGGGTGAAGGAGACACCTTTCTGACTGACTTCGTCCCCGATCAAAATAGCATTACTCCGGATGGTCCAGTTTCTCGCCAGGAAACCAATCAACAAGTTGAGCGAATTTTGGACTCGTTAACACCAAGAGAACAAATGGTGATTCGTCTTCGATTTGGGATTGGTCAAGATGAGCCTTGGACCCTTGAAGAAGTTGGGCAGAGTATGTCAGTCACTCGCGAACGAGTTCGACAAATTGAGGCCAAAGCTCTACAAAAATTAAAAGAACCTGCGATGAAAGATATGTTGGAAGCTATTAAGTAAGACATACACACACCCAGCACGCCCTCTGTTCGACTTCAGGCTGCTTCGTGATGCGCAAGACGTGCTTGCCCCTTCACCAGTCAACACTTGTCAAACAACCATGCCCGTCTTTAGCATACGCGGACAACTCATTCAGGCAATAACCACATACTTAGGCAGTGATCCGCATTGTCCTCCGATCCCATTGACACACTGAAGCAAGAATATCGATCCCACCTGGAACGATTTTATGCTTGCCTGAATTTAGCTCCTCCTTACCACAGCATTGAAAAAGCTGTTCAACATTTATCAAATACGCTTCGCGCGAAACCAGAAATTTTCCGTCAAACCTTACTTGCAGATCCTCAACAAAAATGGCCTGTATTTGAAGAAATTTTCCAAGCATCAGGATTATCACGAAAACATCGAGGCATTATCATACAGTTGGCGAAGGCCCATTCATTCACTTCTTCAGATGAGGAATCGTTACGTTTCTTAAGTATTTTCACTGATATTTAATTTTAAATCCAGAGATGATAAAATCCAGGACGTTTCCGCACACATGACTCTTCTACCGAAAATTATCAATTAAAACAGTGCGATAAAAAGAGACACCTGTTGCATTCCTACAACAACCCAGCTCCTTCTCTCCAGGCTTTCTTGAAAAATGCCTAATTTTTCTCACTCATACCACTGGTATTGTTTTTGCAAAATACTCTAAATATTTCCGCTATTTACTCTGTTAATCCATGCGTCAACAGCAAACGCTCTCTAAGTCAGGTTTTTTATCAGGTATAGGCCTCCATTCTGGAAAGCCAACGTCAATTGCCGTTCATCCCGCTCCCCAAAATACTGGTATTATTTTCGTCAAACAGGAAGCCAACGAGGTTGTCGCGTGCCCAGCAACCATTCAATATTTAGGACAAACTGACCACTGCACAACACTCCAGTCAGCCGACTTCCAAATTCAAACAGTTGAACACATCCTGGCAGCCATGGCAGGGCTAGAAATAGATAATGCCTATATCGAAATTCAAGGTAGCGAAATTCCAACTGCCGACGGAAGCGCCGCCCCTTTTGTGGAACTGCTCGAAGGCTGCGGGCTCACCCCCCAAGAAGAACTAAGCAGCTATATCAAGATCGTGCAGCCAATCCATGTGCAAGACGAGCAGAGATCAATCGCCGTCCTCCCCTCAGCGCTCCCTCGCATCAGTTACACCATCGACTTCCCCCATCCATTGATTCAAAGACAAGACTATGAACATTCCTGCACACCTGCAGAATTCACCAGAAATATTTCGGCTGCTCGAACCTTCGCCTTCCGACAAGAAATCGAGTTTCTCTGGTCGCGTGGCCTAGGCTTAGGGGGATCGCTGAATAATACTGTTGTCTTTTCCGAATCAGACTTAGTCAATGAAGAGGAATTACGATTCACAGACGAATGCGTTCGGCATAAAGTTCTCGACCTCATAGGAGACCTTTCTCTCTTAGGATTCCCTGTCATCGGCCATTTTGAGGCAAAACGAGCCGGGCACTTTCTCCACACAAAACTTGTCCAAGCCATCCTGGATAACCCAGACAAATGGATTTTGCTCAATGGAGGTGAAGCAAATAAATCTCGTATCCTTGAAAGAACCACTTCCTCAGTAGCACCGACACATCTACCAGAGTTACAACCCGCATTTCTTGCTGTCTAACCTCTCTGACAATTTCAACATATTTTTTAGGGCTCAAGACTGTTCACTACATTATCTTTGCCCTTCCCTTACTGTCATGGTACCGTCCACCCTTCTTATGAATCTTGCAGACCACCTACCTAGAGTCATCAAATCCATCGTCACGAGATGGACCTTGCTGAGCTGCAGTGTCCTTTTCTTACTATCAGGACCAGCGATCGGCGGAACCCCCATTGAACAAGACCCTAAAGGGTTTTTTAATATGATATGGGGAAGCCCCCTAGCAAACCGAAACGACCTCAAAGAAATTGATGATTCCAATGTCCTGAAAATTTATACACTCAAACAAGGCCCCCCCCACGTCGAAGGGATTCCCATGGAGTCAGTGAAACTCTATGGACTGGATGATCAATATGCACGTGCCCTTTTCCGTTATAAAGGCGCATCCACCCACGAATCATTGTTGCAATATTTGGAAGACCGATTTGGGAAAAGTGGTCCAACACATGGAGGCATGATGCGAGGGCTGAATCAA
>JAJDBS010000039.1 GCA_029261235.1 Nitrospirales bacterium | reverse complement strand
AAGAGGTGGAGCAGATGAAGGGTGCCGCCGCTCAGATAGTTGAACTTGATGAACTGCATCGTGATGTTGGGCATAAGAAACTATTGCTGGGTCTGGATTGTTGTTGATCGACTTGGGCAACGCTTCCTCCATGCTGTCACTTGATCTGAGGAATCCTAGCAGGGAAGCAATTCTGGGAGGCAAGCAAAAGTCCTCACATCGCCCAAGTCATGACGGACTCCTGGGAGCCGTATGAGTATTTTGTGCCCACGGAGCAACACGTTCAGTCGCAAGCGGAAACCTACACCATCGAGGGCTACAATCGCGTGTTCTGCTACTTTCTGATCCGCTTTCGCCGGAAGGCGAAATGTTACAGGAAAAGCGAAGCCATGTTCCGGCATTCGGTCCTGCTCCTGATGGCTAAGTGGAACGGCGAATTAGAATATCTCTTAAATTAACAATGGAAGAAAACTCCTTCATGTCTTTTCTAGCTAATCATACTTCCGACGGGTCAGGCTTAGGATAGAAATATTTTTCTCTCTCACATAGTGCATGTAATTCCCTGCGCTGTAGTGAATGTCGTTTCCTACAATAAATTAATTACTAATACCTAGCTCCTAGTGTTTGTATTATATTATTTCGCACACCATGACATTGAAATTTCTCTATGAAATCAATGTGATAAGCTCAGTATTTTTGGAGTGGTTAAATTTGGAATAAGTTTTGCTTTTCTTCTTTATTCACATACGAGGAACGTCTCCTCGGAGAGTTTACAAAATTTCATTTTATTTTTTAGGAGGGTAACACCATGGTTAAAGCTTTTACACTTCTCTTGGCTTTATTGATTGGCTTAAGCTTCAGCGGAATGACATTCGCCAAGTCCTTAGGCTCTTCAAGTGACCAACTCACCATCTCAGCACCTCAAGGTGGGGATAAGGACAAAGACGACGATAAAGAAGGTGATAAAGATAAGCCACATATGGACGATGACAAAGACAAGGACAAAGAAGGCGACAAAGACAAAAAGTAATTTTTGTTTTTTAGTGCGTTTTCTTTCCTGAAATATGGACAGCCCTTGGGGAAATTCAAGGAGCGAAGATTCCCAAGGGCTGTTCTATTATTCTTTCCTCGTATAATATTTAGTTCAGTCAGGTCCTGACTCTACCACTCAGCTCCTAAGCGATCGACAACGATCTGATGAACAACGGCCTGCGGCCCTAGTCGCGCCAGATAGAGTGCTGTTTCAGCGATATCATAAGGATCGATCTTTTCCTGGCGATGAATCTCTTCAGGCGACGCATCGATAAGTTCATCCGCTACTCCAGCCGGGCAGATCGCACTCACTTTAATATTGAAGGCTCGGCCTTCATCAGCTAGTGATTTTGTCAACGCCATAATTCCATGTTTGGAAGCACTGTAGATCCCAGTTCCCTTCCATGCTTGTACGCCAGCCACGCTCGACATATTGATAATGAGACCACCATTTTGCTGTTTCATCTGTTGGAACCCTGCGCGACAACAGAGAAATGTGCCTCGTAGATTGGTGGCCATTACCCGATCAAAAGTATTCATGTCTGTGTCGGCGATAGACTCTCCTCCAAAAATTCCCGCATTATTGATGAGAACATCTAATTGACCGTATCGTGTGACCGTTTGTTGCATGAGAGCATGCACTTGGTGCTCATCGGATATATCTGCTTGAATGGCGCAGGCCTCCCCACCTTTTATCTCAATACTCCTCACAATTTCTTCGCATAGCTGAAGACGCCTTGCTGCGAGTACCACTTTTACGCCTTCTTCTCCAAAACGCAGAGCAATGGCTTTCCCAATTCCACTACTACTTCCCGTCACAATAGCCACTTTTCCTGCCAAACGATTCATGCTCTATTTCTCCTCTACTTCGTTTGCCTACAGTCAACGAGTTTGTTTGAGGGTAATTGGTAAATGCGACTCGAGCCCTTGGTTGAGGGCCGAGCGGCGTTCGTATCGTGGGGTCGATAAATAAAAGGAGCAAGCAATACGAATTTCTTTCAACTGATCTGATGGCCACAACGGTATCAAACTTATGGGGGCACCTTCCAATTCAAATGATGAGGGTGGTAAGCATATGTAAATGCAAGAGTCGTCAGATATATTAGTGCTTTTTCGGTCTCTTCGGCTGTTGCTCTTGCCAAGCCCATGGGCTGGCCCTGGCGCAGTTACAAGGTACTACGGATGCAAAAAAGGTCCCCAGTTGTCCCATGGGGCTGTTAGTACTTGGTGTATCAAATGAATTAGGCGAATTTTCTGAGGCCTCTGCTTTAAATCGAAGTATAGTAAATCTACCTGATTTGTTTCTGACAGCTGCGAGATTCTGTTTTAGAATTTGTTTTAGAATTAGATACATTTTGTATCTAAGTGGATAACAAGCATCTTCTACCTATTGACTTCAACTGAATGCACTAATTTATGCAACTTATTGAAAGATAATATTTTTTTTGAGATCCCATGACCTTTAATGGAGTCGTATTTTATTTGGAATGAATGTTGCCTTTGCTAGACAATGATAATAATATTTTGTATTTTACTTCACATTCATTACTTGTGTTCCATTATTTATACATAAACCTCGTCTTTATTGTTCTATGGGAAATTCACCAGCTACCCAATGGAGTAAATCTCAAAGGGGTGTAGCTGAATGCTATGGACATGTAGGAGGAGTTTTTACTCATGGACATGAGAAAAGTAAAAAAATGGAATGAAATGAATGCGGACCTACCTCAATTGATGGGTATTCCCGATCAGCCATTATTTACTCTCAAAGAGACTGCCAAAATCTTTAAAGTTCATGTTCGAACGATCGAGCGATGGATAGAAGAAGAACGGTTTGCCGCCATTGTCCTTCCTGGGGGGAAGTCGTTAAGAATTGCGCACCAAGAGATCATAAAAGTTTTTTCCCAAACGACGACATAAGACGATATCCAGCGGTAGTCAGCCATAGACAGTTTTCCTCGATTTTCCCACACCTATCTGGTGTGGCTTCGCTCAACAATCAATTCATCTCCTAGCGACAATCCATCTCCGGATTTTCTCTGTTTATATTTTTTGTACTTCCGTTTTCCGTGAGTGCGATTGGTCTATCTGTGAAGTATTTCTGGGAAATGGTATTTCTCGTTTATTCTTCTGTCATTTTAAGCGCGAATTCACCCATCCGTTGCACTGTTGAAATTTGAAAAGATAAAAATCTTCACGGTATTGCGTCAATGGGCTATGCGTATGATCAAAGGCTAAAGTTATTTATTCGGATAACTATAGCGAGTTGAATCGACGTTTCTTCCAAGGGCCAGGTCCCTACGAAGAGATCTTGAAATTTTTTCCCTACATCATGACATTAGGCGACATTCTGCAGCAGTAGGCCATAGATAGTTTTCTCTGCTTTTGTCATCCTTCCTGGTATAGCTTTTCTTTTCAAACAAGACATTCTTGGCCCAAGTCATCTGAAAAAATGATCATAAATTTTTCTCTGCATTTAATTTTTCATGACGTTTCTGACCGTTATCAGGAGCAACATTGAGGTCCTGTTTTTTCGCCAGTTCATGGAGTAAGGGAATGGAAGAGGAGTCCGAGAAAAGACAGTCATGGAAATTCGCCTGCTTTGGACATCATGAGAAATCCTTCTGCGAAAACTATGAAGAACGCCATGTTTGATTGCAATCTAATTGGGTGCATAAATGTATCTATTCAGTGAACAATAATAATTTTTTGTGGAAGACTGAAAGTGTGTAAAAAGAGAAAAAATAATTATTTTGAGGGAAAGAGTTGCTGGATTGTCGACCTTGAAATTTCCTATTTAGGATTTATGGGGCCAGGAAAATTTCGAGAAGGAGTACCGACACAGTATAAAGGGGCTCGTTGCTATGAAGGCCGTACGGTTACGTGTTGAAAAAGCAGTATTGATACTCACCTGAATTATTGGAGCAAATTCAACCAGGGGGAGGGCAAACGTGAGAAACAAAAGAACAAACACATTTAACGGCGCTAGCATGCACTATTTACGAATCGTATGCATAGCGCTAGTCGCAGTGGGGCTAGGCGGAGCCAGCGGCTTCGCGAAGGGGGGGCGCGGCCCTTTTCCTGGCCCAGGTGATCCGTCTGCTTTTACGGGACCGCAATTCGAGGAAGCGGATTTAAGGCAAGAATTTGAAGGCCCTGAGGAAGCAAACCACGGGACTTTTGAAGGTGGCAATACAGGCACCGGTGAAGATGCTTCAGATAACAATACCGTGCCACCGGAAGACCAGTTTGAGAAGCTTTCCTATGGCGTATTCAACGTCCCAAGCAGTGGTCCCGCAAGCCCATTGTTCGAGGCCGAGAAATTCACTCAGAAAATGTTGCGTTTTGAGGAGTTCGGACTTCAGAAACTCAAAAACAAAAAACCAAGGCGTTGGAGGAAGTTGCCGGTACCGGTGAATGCGCAAAGCGGACCCGATGCTGTAGACCTGGAGAATTTTCTCTCTCAGCGTCTCTGGCCTAAACCCAGGAAATTTTCCAACAACAGCCACAGGAACCCATGGGAGTCTCAGATCGAATCGTATCTAGGTCGCAACTTGAGTCATCCACCGGCAGAAGGTCGCCCACCGGGTCTAGGTTGGTCGCACCAACGCTGGAACGAATTCAA
This sequence comes from Nitrospirales bacterium, assembly GCA_029261235.1. Classification (GTDB taxonomy): domain Bacteria; phylum Nitrospirota; class Nitrospiria; order Nitrospirales; family UBA8639; genus Nitrospira_E. Next base: position 12,685 of record JAJDBS010000039.1, on the reverse strand, counting down.
GCCTAAGCAGTCCTTCCAGACAGCAACGGCGGGTGCACGTACCAACGGGGGGTTCCGTGACCGTAAACAGGATCATCGCTATCGGAAAGGCGAGTTTGGTCCTGGTGGGCTCTATCACGACACCACTGGCAACGGTACCAATGGAACCACCAGGGGCATCGCAGTGAAGTTCCACCCGAACATGCCGGTGCAGGATCCCACGGCGCTGTGGACGTTTGACGGGACCTTTCCGCCCAAACTCCTCAAAGTCCGCTATGGAGAGCCCGTGTTGATGCGGCACTACAATGCGTTACCCATAGATGTGGCTGCCAACCGTGGATTCGGGGTCCATACCATCACGACTCACGAGCACAATGGGCACAGCCCGGCAGAAAGTGATGGCTACGCCAATTCCTTCTTCTTCCCGGGACAGTTTTATGATTACCGTTGGCCGATAGCATTGGCCGGACACGATTCTGTTAATACCAACGCCAAAGACCGAAGAGCAGGCACGCCGAATGGCCGGGGTGGCATCAAAAAGATTCCTGGCGACTGGCGTGAGACGATGAGCACGCATTGGTTTCATGACCACATGCTCGATTTCACGGCGCAGAATGTCTACAAGGGCAGTGCTGCCATGATGAACTACTACAGTGCGATCGACCGGGGCAACGAAGGTATTAACGACGGTGTCAATTTGCGATTGCCCAGTGGTACTGCGAAGGATTGGGGTAACCGTGATTACGATGTCAACTTGCTCCTCGCCGAAAAGGCCTGGGACAGCGAGGGGCAGCTGTGGTTCAACCCCTTTAACATCAAGGGCTTCATCGGGGACGTGATGACCGTGAATTGGCTTTACGATCCCTATATTGAGGTCAAGGCTCGAAGATACCGTTTCCGTATATTAAACGGTTCAGTGTCACGGTACTTCAAGGTGGCGCTGGTGAACCAGAACGGTAGCCCTGTGCAATTCCATCTGGTCGCCAATGACGGCAACATCATGGAGCACACCGTTCCTATGACGGAGCTGCCGACTATAGGGATCGCGGAACGGTACGACATTGTTGTGGACTTCAGCCAGTTCAATCATGGCGACAAGCTCTACTTTGTCAACCGGTTGCAGCATAAGGATGGTCGGGTCACCGACGTCAACATTCCGCTGACCGATATCCTGAGCGGAGCGTATAAACCCGAGGTGGTGGACAACCAGTGGGTCAACGGTGATCCGGTTGTCGGCAAGTTCCTGGAATTCCGAGTTGTCGGCTGTAGCGGGGCGTGCTCCGATCAGAGTATGAATCCCGTAGCCTATCAAGAAGGCGGACTGAAGATGATTCCACTGCGCCGGCCGACCCAAGGTGAGCTCGATGGGGCTCTTCACCGCACCTTTGAGTTTGAACAGCAGCCTACGGACGATAAGCCCTGGGTGATCGAAACTGATGGGGGAAAAGGTGTGGGCATGGATCCGCGTCGCCTCTCTGCCGCGCCGAGCAAAAACTCAAGCGGTTTGGAAGTGTGGCGTATTATTAACAGTGGGACGTGGAGCCATCCGATCCATATCCACTTTGAAGAAGGCATTATTTTGCGTCGAGGTGGTATGCCACCCCCGGAACATGAGAAGTGGGCGCGGAAGGACGTGTATCGTCTTGGGCCCCAACCTGACAGTGGTGTCATGGTTGAGATCGCCCTGCGTTTCCGGGAATTTGCCGGCACCTATATGGAGCATTGCCACAATACCCAGCATGAAGACCATGCCATGCTGCTCCGTTGGGATATCGAGCATCAGGGCCAAGTCCAGTTGATGCCAACACCGATCCCTTCCTGGGATGGTGTCAGCTATGTCGACACCGTGGCCTTGCCGACAGCGAGAACCGGTGACGATACCGGTGAATTTGGCCCAAACCTTGATGACCAGGCAGTTCAAGTCTGGCTTGCCGGCGCGGAGATTGAAACGGCGCCGGTTTTTCAAGGTGACATGGTCGATTTCACAATTGGTGATGCGGTGAACCCCACCGAAGATGAGCGTATTGTGCTCAAACTTCCGCTGACGGTAGGGACCAATGTCAGTTGCACGGACCCCGAGGAGAATTATCCCAACTGCACGACGACAAAAGAGACCGAAGTATTCTTTGTCTTGCACGATATTTCTGACCTAGAACTCTCCGAAGAATTCGGGGTGGCCTGGGCTGGTGGGTTGACCGGAACGCCACCTGGAGCAATAAGTGAGGCATCGCATGAAGGTGGTAAGTGGACGTTCTTTGGGGATCTGCCAAACCCGATCAGATTCATGCCGCCAACCAACGCCCTGAATGCTCCCATTCCTGCGCAAAGCGGGAGCAATACATATAGTCCGCTTCGCCTTGTGACGATCAATGGCAAAGAGGTGCTGGTCAATGCCTTCTTCATCCATTGGGGTGAGGAGTTTTGGGAGGAACTACGGGTTGACGTGAACTGTGTCTTTCCGGATGACTTCCCAGATGATCCGCCAAATACCAGTTGTCTCTACAACGGGGAAATCTGGGGTACGGATAGCGCGCATGCATTGGAAATCAATGTGACTGCAGAGCCGTACTACGTACGCATGAAGGGACACAAGTCCTGGGTCGGCGATGTACAAGGCGGGGAATATATGCCGTATTATGCAGTGGTAGATTCATTCCCGGCAGGTCCGGCCAATAACATGGGCATACCGTACGTGCCGAAGCATGGGTTCCTCGGACCAACCGCTGTCCCGTTGGTGCAGTTTCTCTCGAGGGAACCTTTGCCGACATTCCCTAATACCGGAATCAATCCCAATAATGTCAATGGTGGTGGACCGATGCGTGGACAGATTGGGCTACCGACCTACTTTATGCCGGAAGATGACTACACCCCATTCTGGCATATTGGGTTCACCAATTGGCTCACCGATTCCTCCCTTGAACCAGATGGTCCGGTGGTTAAGGGAATTGATCGTCTGAAGCAATTGCGTGCGGAAGGGAAAGTGGAAATCCGAGAGTGGCCGGCTGTCGCTGGCGTTCCAACGCCGGGTGATACCAGTGGGCTACCACGTACCGACAATTACCTGTTCGAGAATCCCGCACCGCCGCATGTCGTCAACTGCCCGACGCCAGTCACGATTGATTTGGCGTTGCATTGTGCAAACAAACGCGTGAAAAATGCGCAGGGAGCTAGCTTTAACCTCGATGTGTGTGATGCCACCGGAAATTAGGAGAAAGGATCCATGAACGCTAGCAGATAACATGGAGTCCGCGGTGAGCCTTAGCGCTCACCGCGGATTCTCTTTTGCAGTATTCTTTTATCTTTTTTTTGAAAGCGGTAGTAGGAGAAATATGATGGGCAAGAATATTTGGATAGTGTCCGTCGTTTTGTTGATTGCGGTTCATGGCCCTAGTTTGAGTGCGGCCTCGCCATGGGGTGCGAACTACTTCCCTAATGTTGCGTTAACTACGCAGGATGGGGAAACCCTCAGATTTTTTGATGACATGATTAAAGACAAGATTGTTGTTCTCAACTTTATCTACACCCATTGCGAGGACAGCTGTCCTTTAGAAACAGCACAATTGGTGCAAGTGTACAAAATTCTTGGCAATCGGATGGGCAATGATGTGTTTTTCTATTCCATTTCGATTGATGCGAAAAACGACACACCAGATATTCTCAAGGAGTACAAAGCACGGTTTGGGGCACAGTGGACCTTTCTGACGGGAAAAGAGTCGGAAGTTATTTCCTTGCGCAAGAAATTGGGGTTGTATATTGAGGAGATCCAGGATGGCTCCAACAATCACAATGTCAGCATGATCATTGGCAATCAGGCCACGGGCCGTTGGATGAAACGTTCACCGTTTGAAAATCCCTATGTGCTTGCGGATCAGATTGGCAATTGGCTTGACGGCTGGAAGCGGCCGCCGAAGGGAGACAGCTATGCGAACGCACCAGAGTTGCGGAGCATGCTGCAGGGAGAGCTCACCTATCGCACCCGCTGTTCCATTTGCCATTCTCTGACTGGTCAGGAGCCAGAAGGGGCCTTGGGACCAGACCTGCTAGGTGTGACCCAGCGGCGAGAGATGAACTGGTTACTGAACTGGCTGCGGGCGCCGAATCAAATGTTAAAGAAGAAGGACCCCATCGCTTTGGCGCTCTATAAAAAGTACAACAATGTGGCCATGCCTAACTTGCGGTTGAGCAAGCAAGATGCGATGGAGCTTATCGAGTATATGGAAGCGGAGACTCAAAGAATTGAAGGTCATTCGCCGGAAGCGACGACAACCACGTCGGTGCATTCGAACGGTCCTCACTAGGACCCTGCAGCACCAGGAGTCACCAGTGCTTGAGAAGAGGGCAGATGACAGGCGGACTCGTTCCCATGCCCAGTCGGGTGAAGTAGGTTTACAGCAGAATCAAACAGACATATGTTCGGGTGTCATTCATGTCAATGAAATCGTTACGGGATGTATGCCCCGCTGCAAGTGTCGGGGATCTTTATGTGGATCAATTCTCGAACCTTACTCCTAAGGAAACAATCATGAACGTAAAACGACTGTTCTGTGTGACTGTAATGGCGCTCTTTGTCCAAGGAGTGTTCCACCAGGGCGTGCTTGCGGCTGAATCCACGACAAAAGGTGCATCCTCTAAAAACGTCGGGGTTGAAGTGATTTTTGAAACAACGATGGGGGCGTTCACGGTGAAACTCTATCCGGAAAAAGCGCCAAAAACCGTGGCCAATTTCCTGCGGTATGTGAATGATGATCGGTATATTGGAACCCTCTTTCATCGAGTCATCCCAGGATTTGTCATTCAAGGCGGGGGATTTGGTAGGGGAATGATTAAGGCACGGACTCTGGATCCCGTCGAAAATGAGTCAGGCAATGGGTTAAAGAATGATAGAGGGACCATTGCCATGGCCCGCACGAAGGACCCCAATAGTGCAGCGGCTCAGTTTTTTATTAATCTAAAGAGGAATGAAGGCCTAAACTTTCAAAAGAAGAGAGCCGGTTTTCGAAAGGGGAAACCTGGTTATACGGTATTTGGAAAAATCACTGAGGGTATGGACGTTTTCGATAAGATGGCGGCTATTCCCACAACAGCTTTGGGGTCCTTTATGGGCTTACCGACTGAAGATATTGTGATTCTGTCAGCTAACCAAAGAGACGTAACGGGTGCAGAAGACAAGAGGAAAAGCACTGGAGCGTCGGAGGTGAATTCAAAAGAGTTTAAGATCGGTGAACATTACACGGTTTTGGATCATCCAGTTCCGACCAGAGATACGAGTAAAATCGAGGTCACCGGAGCATTCTCATATTCTTGCCCACAATGCTACAAGATGGATCCCTTGGTAGAGTTTTGGCGCAAACAGCAAGCTGACGACGTGGATTTTTTGAGATTTCATGCCGCTTGGAGTGCCGCCATGAAGGTGTATGCGCGGACATTTTACACAGCTAAGACTTTAGGGGTGAGCGAAGAAATGCACGATCCTTTGTTTACCGCAGTCCTAGTGAAACAAAGAAATCTGGATAATGAAAAAGAGGTCGGAGATTTATTTGAAAAGCATGGCGTCGAGAAAAAAATATTTTCTGGAGCGTTTAATTCGACTGCCGTAGCAACCCAGGTGAAGGAAGCCGAAGCGCACTCGCGAGCATATAACCTTGCCAGCGTCCCGGAAATTGTCGTGAATGGGAAATATCGTGTTGACCTTATGCGGGCAGGGACATGGTTACAGATGTTCGAAGTGGTGGATTTCCTGGTCAACAAAGAACGCGCAAGGCTCAAGAAGTAAGTGTGCGGTTTTTTTGTAAAGGCGAACGAGTTTCCCATGCTTGGTACAGGTGAAATTGTCGTAGTTGGACGTTTCGTGGCCAGATGCTTTCATCGTCATTCCGTGCGTGACACGGAATCCAGGGTTTTGGAGCGAGGTTCCATCCTGCGCCAGCAGACGTGAGGAAGCGTGCCCGACATCGCAGCGCTTCTTCCTTCATCGTCGAATTCTGATCGTGGCGAATAATCGGATTTTTGCCTCGGTGGTTCATGCCGAAGAGCCTTACTCGAAACACACACAGTAGTAATTTGTGGTATTCGACCTTTGGTATGCAAAAGCGCCACGAAATTTTCTCACAAAGGAGGGGTAAACCATGAAGATCAAAGCAGCCATTTTCACATGTCTCGTTCTGCTCGTTCCAAACGTCAATTGGGCTACCGATTACAAAATTGATTCCGATAACGCTACTGGGCTTAATCGATCTAAAGGCGTGCCTCTGTACAAGTTTGAATTGCCCAACGGGGCGGTTGTCACCCCAGGGTTTGACGCTCTGGGTGAATATAACCCTGACCCAGCGGCGACCAATTCTATTCCATTGGATCCCTTGACGCCTGACAATACTATCCTCGCGAGCTTTTTGGATCCAACGGCTCTTTTCGCAGGGCAACCGGTCAACCCCGCTCTTTTGAATGTGCTTCTTCGTGATGTTGAGACGTGGACGAACTTCGCTCCGACATTCGATCTTTCGACGAGGTCGACCCCTCCAGCTCACCTAGACGCGGCCGTGTTTCCTGGTGTCTCCCAAGCTGAACCAAATCCAGAGGAAGATGTCACGATGGGCGAATGGTTTCAAGCCGAGGGGAAAATGCGCATCAAATGTCGCTTGCAAGGCAACAGTGTGAAGATTAAGTTGCGTGGATTGCTACCAAACCGACTTTATACGGTATGGGCGCTCTGGTTCGTACCTGGTCCGATCCCTGCAATATTTCCACAACCATTGGGGGGCGTTCCCAATGTCTACGTAACCGACCGCAACGGAAGGGCCACGTTTAAGCGCGATTTGAACTTCTGTCCGCCGGAGGCTGCTCAAGCACCATTCGATGGAAAAATACTCGTTGAGCTCGCGACGCACTTGCATTCTGATCACATCGCCTATGGAGGCATTCCGTCTCCAATACAGGGTGGCCCAAATGCTATGCCACCGGGAACCGTCCTCCATGGAGTACTTTCATGGAACATGGGGAACGGTGAGCGATTTGTTCCCTGACAAGTGAGATGAGTAATACGACAACGATCGTCATCGTAGAGATATATCGTGTTGACCCCATGCGGGCTGGGACATGGTTGCAGATGTTTGAAGTGTTCGATTTCCTGCTCGACAAGGAGCGCACTGGGCTCTAAAGGTAAACGTGCGGCTCTTTTAAAAAGGCAAACGAGTTTCCAGTGGATGTAAATCAAGCTATAGGGGTAAGTGCGTTAGGATAAATTTTATAATGAAACATCTTGTACTCTTGATGAGTCTCCTTTTAGCGATGGGCAATTTTGTAAGCGCCCATTCTCAAGTTAATCAGTTGAACATTGAGGACGCGACAAGCGTTCAGGAGGCCCTAGAGCACATTACATTTACCCTTGAAGGGCAAGGGTTTGAAATTGTCACGACGGTCAACTTTAAGGTTGCCGCTGCCAGTATTGGCCTTGAGATTCGGCCCACGACAGTCATTATTGTAACGAATCCCTCTTTAGAGACCGCCTTAATCCGTCAGCGGCAAACCGTCGCCCTTGATTTTCCTTCGAAGTTTTTGGTTTTTGAGGACGTTGAGGGGAACATTCAATTGAGGCATTCAACGGTAGGTGCCTTGATCGATCGTCATGATATAGAACTGAAGGGTGCGAAACTTAGGAAGTATGATGACCTCTTAGATCAATTTGGGAATCAGGACAATGGCATTGTTATGGTCAAAAGTCATCAGTCGGTGGATGACACGGTAGAGGCGCTATTTGCACGTCTCCAAGAATTAGGCCTCATGATTTTCGTGCCCAAAGGAATAGATTTTCGTCAACAAGCTTTTCAACATGGTGTCTACTTACGCCCCACGAGACTTGTGATTTTTGGGACACCTGCTGTTGGAATTCCGCTGGTGGAAAATACACAATCAATTGGTTTGGATTTGCCTGCCAAGTTTTTAATATTTGAAGACAAGAATGATCAGGTATTTATTGCTTTTAATGATCCCAGGTTCTTGGCTCGAAAACACAATCTTCAGCGAGATGCTGATCCGACCATGTCATTAAATGCGAGGTTAGACGTGATTCTGAAGAATTTCATGAATCTCGCAAATTTCATCGCCAATCCCGCCTGACACAAAAAAAGTAGATAGAAAGATTTGGGAATGACCGTCAACTAGGGTCAGCCGCCAGGAATGGCAGGTAGAGAGGCAGTGGGGCCAGCAATGTTGGAGAACATCAGGGTGGCGTCGACGGCCCAGTCGATGAATGGCCCGGGGTAGATACCTAATAAAAGAGTTCCTGCAATTCCAGCATAGACGGCCACTTTGATTGGCAGAGATGTCTGGATAGGTGAGGAGTCTGTTGGTTCGTTGATATACATCTTTTTGACGACAATCAAGTAGTAATACATGGAGATGACGATGTTGATGAGTCCCACAATGAGCAGGGTATACAGCTCTTGATTCATGGCTGCGATGAATAAGTATATCTTTCCAATGAATCCTGCCAACGGTGGTACGCCAGCCAAGGACAGTAAAAAGATAAGCATGGCGGCAGCCAAGAAAGGTGAGCGTCGATTGAGGCCATTGTAGTCTTCAATTTCATCACTTTTAATCGCCTTGCTGACGGCGATGACGACTGCGAAGGCTCCTAAATTTGCGAACATATAGGTCAGGAGGTAAAACATGATCGCGTCGCTGCCTTGCTTGGTGCCGGCTGCTAAGCCAATCATAATGTTTCCGATTTGTGCAATCCCAGAATACGCCAGCAGTCGTTTGATGTTCTTTTGAGCGATGGCGACGACGTTGCCGTAGGTCATCGAAAAGATCGAAGCCACCACAAAGAGCAGAACCCACATTGGCTTGAATGAAGCCAGTGCGACAAAGAACATCCTGAGTAGAATCGCCAAGGCGGCTGCTTTTGGTGCAAGCGATAAAAAGGCGGTGACCGGGGTAGGCGCGCCTTGATAGGTATCAGGAATCCAGGCATGGAAAGGCACAGCACCAATTTTGAATCCCAATGCTGCAAAGATCAGAATGAAGCCAATCGCTAGCCCATAACTACCTTCTGTCCCAGCCATTTCTGAAAATACTAAGGTGCCGGTTTCTCCATAGACCAGGCTGATGCCATAAGCCAAGAGGCCTGCGGCGAAGACTCCGAGGATGAAGAATTTCAAGCCGGCTTCTGACGACCGTTGATCGTTTCGGAGATAAGCCACTAAGACGTAAAATCCGAATGTAGAAAATTCCAATGTCACAAATACCGATAACAAGTCGTTCGATGAGGCCATGAACATCATGCCGATTGCCGACATGAGGACCATGAAATAATATTCCCCCTTAAAGAAGCGGAATTCCTCTACATAATCGATGGACATGAAAAGGACGAGAGCGGTGGCGCCTACGATAATGATCTTAAATAAGATCGCCATATGATCCAGGACATACATATCCTTAAACAGCGCGCCGGTTGTGCCGTTTTGGTCAAAAATGAATAGCATTAAAGCGGTGATGCCTAATCCAGCAATGCTCAAATACGCCAGCTGTTGATGCGTAATACGCTTGAGAGAGAAATCCAGGGCAAGGATGACGCACAACCAGATTGTCAGGAAAATCTCTGGCATCAAGAGGATGAGATCTGCCGCGGTGAGAGAAAGATTAAATTGCATCATTTCGTTAGGCGTAAAACGTAAAGTGATATAGCTTACTCCACCTATTATGGGAGTAGCCCTTGTGAGTTTTGGGTGACTAATGGCGCGACTTGGTTGATTCGGTCGATCATGGGTTCAACGGTTGAGCTCACCACGTCATAAAAATGCCCAGGGAAAATACCTAAAATAATACTGCATGCGATCAATAGGATGAGGGGCATTCTATCTATCCAATTTTTGGCATCGGCTGTATGGGCAAATTCAGGATCTAATTTCCCGTAAAACAGTCCTCGCATCATTTTGAACATATAGGCCATCGTAAGGACGATACCCAGAACGGCCACGACGACTTGCAGCGGGTATTTATCCCAACTGCCCACAATAATCATGATTTCTGCCACGAAGTTAATGGTCCCTGGCATGCCGATGGATGCCATGCAGCCCACAATAAATGCGCCGGCAATAAACGGCATCTTTTCTGAGAGCCCGCCTAATGAAGGAATGTCCCGTGAGTGCGTTTGGTCATAGACCCAACCAGCCATCGCAAACAACATACTCGTCGCCAAGGCATGAGCAAACATATAAATGACGGCTCCAGATAGACTGATGTAACTCAATGACGCCATACCGAGGAAGATGTAGCCCATGTGGCTAGAACTGGAATAGCCGATGATGTACTTGGTGTCTTTGGCAAAGTACGACACCAGTCCGCCATAAATAATTGAGCCAATGCAGAGTACGGCCGCAATCCACATCAGGTCCCGTGTGGCTTCAGGCAGAATTTCAAAGCCCACTCGAATAATTGAAAAATGTCCAAGTTTCATGAGCACGCCAGCATGCAGCATGCTGGTCGCTGCGGGGGCGGCGGCATGACCGACTGGCGACCAAGAATGCAGCGGCCAAATAGGTGCAATGGAAGCAAACCCAAAAAATATCAGAAGCCAAATAAGTGTCGACATGGTATCCGTAAATTTGGCTTGTTCCCGTAGGACTAAGATGTCAAAGGTATGCAACCCGGACATATGGTAGATCAGCAAAATCCCCATGAGTGCCATCACGGCTCCCGCTGACAAGAAGAGGACCAGCTTCATGGCCGCATATTCTTTGCTGTTTGAGCCGAAATTGAAAATAAAGTCGACTGAATCGCGAAGCTTGAGGCCTTCGGGGTCGGTCATGGAGAGGTACCCTTTGGTATGACTTCCCCAGACCCCCAGCAATAAGTACATGGGCAGCACGGACATTTCATAAAAGAAATAGAGGAAGAACAGATCGAGGGACATAAATACCCCGATCGTCGCGGCCGCGAGGATCAGGAGGAAGATATAAAATTCCTTGGTTCGGTCTTTGATGTGCCACGAGACGAAAATTCCCGCGAACAATAAAATTGCTGAGGCGAAGACTAAGGGGCCACCAATGCCGTCGACACCCACATAAAAGGCAATGCCAAGTTCCTCTGACCAGGCGAATCGCTGGACAAATTGGAACCCACCTTTTATGGGGTCATAGGCAAAGAAAATATAAAACGACGCCAACAGACTGATACCGGCGGAAATCGCCGCAGTCATACGTACCATCAGTTCCTCTTGGCGAGGAATGAAGATCAAGGCAATGGCCCCAAGAAAAGGTGCAAAGAGAATAATTAATAACGAATATTCACCCATAACAATCAGTTTCGTATGATTTCAGGAGAAAGAGGGTTCACATTAGATTGGGCTATGGTTGTTTCTGGGTGTACTCGATCAACCACGGCCTGCACTGATCCATTCATCATTCGCAAAAATGGAGACGGATAGAGGCCGATCCAAAAAATCATGACCGAGAGGGACACTCCAATGGCCCATTCCCGAGTGTTCAGGTCAGGAATCACATTTGGCAAACTTTCCTTTAAGGGCCCAAAGATTGCGCGTTCGTAAAACCACAAGAAATACGCAGCCGCAAAAATGACACCTGTGACGGCCAACGCACCATAGAGCCACCCGGCTTGGAAGACGCCGAGTAAGATGAGAAATTCGCCAACAAACCCATTTGTTCCCGGTAATCCAATTGAAGCCATGCCAATAATCAGAAAGAAGATGGCGAGTAACGGCATCTTTTTCGCAAGGCCACTACATTGGCGTACATCGGTATGTCCTAACCTGTCGTGCATGAAACCAGCCAAGAAGAATAGCCCAGCCGTGCTAAACCCTAAGTTAATCATCGTTAACAGGCTGCCCTGGATGCCTTGAAAGTTCAACGCAAATAATCCCATCACGACAAATCCCAAATGACTGATGCTGCTAAACACGAGCAGTCGTTTAAAATCAGGCTGAATGATCGCGACAATCGCTCCGTAGAGAACGGCAGCCAAGCCGAGGACCATCAGGATTGTGACGACGATCTCGTTTCGTGAGGCATCTGGAAGCAAGGGCATGGAAAATCGAAGGAAACCATAGGTGCCCATTTTGATTCCTGCAAACATCACGGACATGGGAATGGGACCTTGTACGAGGGCGTCCGGGAACCATGAATGAAACGGGAAGATCGGAGCTTTAAAGGCGAGGCCTAGGAAGATAAACCAAAAGATTAAGAGCTGGTCGTCGATTGGAATTGGGACGGATAGTAGATCGATAAAGTCAAAGCTATAGACCTGTTTGGCTTCAAAGTAATTCAAGCTCAGGAGGCAAAAACCTACGAGCATAAACACACTGCCGAGCAATGTGTAGAGGACATATTTCAACGCGGCATAGTGGGAGTCTTCTCCAGGTCCCCATAATTTAATCAGGAAGTAGCTGGGAATAAGCATGAGCTCCCAAAACACGAAAAAGACAATCAGATCAATCGAAGCAAAAATTCCGATGAACGTGGTCTCCAAAGCCAGAATACTCATATAAAAGGCTTTGGGTTTCAGCGTGACCGAATCCCAGGAATAGAGCACGAGAAGGATCGTCAAAAATGCGGTTAACCCCAGAAAGAGTACGCTGATGCCATCGACGGCCAAGTGATAACTAATGCCAAGGAAAGGGATCCATTCGTACCGTTCTGCGAACTGCATGGCGGCGGTGTCGGGCACGAAGAGCATAAGCATCAAGGCTGCTACC
>JAJDBS010000038.1 GCA_029261235.1 Nitrospirales bacterium | reverse complement strand
CACCGGGCTCTTCAGGGTCTGCTTGATGCGGTCGGGATCGAGCGCCCGAAACACATTCCACTCGGTGATGATGGCGACTGCATCGGCGTCCTGCATGGCCTCCCATGAGTCGGCGCACCAGGTCACGCCTTCCAGCATCTCACGCGCCTCATCCATGCCCTCGGGATCGAAGGCGCGCACAGTGGCACCCGCCGCCTGCAGCGCCGGGATGATGTCGAGGCTGGGGGCATCGCGCATGTCGTCGGTGTTCGGTTTGAAGGTGACGCCGAGGATGGCGACGGTCTTGCCATCGACCGAGCCGCCGCAGGCCTGGATGATGCGGCCGGCCATGGCCTTCTTGCGGGTGTCGTTGATGTCGACCACGGTTTCGACAATGCGCACTGGCGCATCCACATCCTGCGCCGTCTTGACCAGCGCGAGTGTGTCCTTGGGGAAACACGAGCCGCCGTAGCCCGGCCCCGGGTGCAGGAACTTCTTGCCGATGCGCCCGTCAAGCCCGATGCCGCGGGCGACGTCGTGTACATCCGCGCCAAGTTTCTCGCAGAGATCGGCCATCTCGTTGATGAAGGTGATCTTGACCGCGAGGAAGCTGTTGGCGGCGTTCTTGATCAGCTCCGAGCTTTCCCGGGTCGTGAACACGATCGGTGTCTCGAGAAGATACAGCGGCCGGTAGAGGTCACGCATGACAACCTGGGCGCGCTCGGCGCTGGTGCCAATGACGACCCGGTCCGGGCGCATGAAGTCCTCGATGGCCGAGCCTTCGCGCAGAAATTCCGGGTTCGAGACGACATTGAACTCGGCGTCGGGCCGGGCCTCGCGGATAACCCGCTCAACCTCGCGCCCGGTACCGACCGGGACCGTGGATTTGGTGACGATCACTGTGTAGTCGGTCAGCGCCTCGGCGATCTCGCGGGCGGCATCGAAAACGAAAGTGAGATCGGCATGCCCGTCACCCCGGCGCGACGGTGTGCCGACCGCGATGAACACGGCCTCGGCGCCATCGACGGCGGCCTTCAGATCCGTGGTGAACGACAGCCGCCCGGCCGCGGCGTTCTTGGCGACCAGCGCCTCAAGGCCCGGCTCATAGATCGGCACCTCGCCGCGCTCGAGCATGGCGATCTTGTCCGCGTCCTTGTCGACGCAGACCACATCGACGCCGAACTCGGAAAAGCAGGCGCCCGAAACCAGGCCGACATAGCCGGTGCCAATCATGGCAATGCGCATCAGAACGTGTCCTTCGTGGTCTTGCTGGGTCTAACCAGTGTATTTGGCGAGAATGGCCGCCATGTCGTCGCGGAGGTCGCCGCGCTCCAGGGCAAAGGCAACCTGTGCCTCGAGAAATCCGGCCTTGGAGCCGCAATCGAAGCGCCGCCCCTTGAAGCGAAGCCCGTGGAACGGCCCCTCGCCGATCATCCGGGCCAGCGAGTCGGTCAGCTGGATCTCGCCGCCCGCCCCCTGCTCCCTGCGCTCGAGATGGCCGAACACCGAGGGCTCGAGGATATAGCGCCCGATGATGGCCAGCGTCGAGGGCGCGTCGGCCGGATCGGGCTTTTCGACCATGCCCCTGATCTCCACGGTCTCGCCTTCACCGCCGCCATTTCCTGAAGTTTCGAGAATGCCATAGCGGCTGGTGTGTTCGGGCGGCACGTCCATCACCGCCAGCACGTTGCCGCCGTGTTTACTGCGGACATCCATCATCTGGCTGACGCAACCGGGTTCCGCCATCACCAGGTCATCGGCGAGCAACACGGCAAACGGCTCGTCGCCGACCAAGTCGCGGGCGCACCAGACCGCATGTCCTAGACCGAGCGGGGCCTGCTGGCGTGTGTAGGCAACGCGCCCGGGGGGCGGCACCCAGCTGTCGAGGGTCTCGAGGATGTCGATCTTGCCGGCGTTCTTGAGGGTGTGGCGAAGCTCCCAGCTCTGGTCGAAATGATCCTCAATCGCCTGCTTGCCACGGCCGGTGACGAAAATGAACTCGGTGATCCCGGCGGCCTGCGCCTCCTCGACCGCATACTGGATCAAGGGCTTGTCCACGACGGGCAGCATTTCCTTGGGCATCGCCTTGGTCGCGGGCAAAAAGCGCGTGCCAAGGCCACCGACCGGGAAAATCGCCTTCGTGACGGGTGCAGACATGGGGGCTCGCAAGGTGAATACGGCGCATAGAAACGCGCGTCCTTGTGCCACAGGGAATGTTGCAGGCGCAAGGCGGGGCAGCGTGACCCGAGCGACGCCGATTGCGCTTCGACATCGGGACAGCGTTCAGATAATCAATAGCGCCCCGAACCCGACACAACCGATTGCAAAGCGCATGACCGATACAGCGAAGACGAAAACCGGCTCCTGCCTGTGTGGTGCCGTGCAGTTCGAGGTGGATGCGCCACTTCGCCAGGTGACCGGCTGCCACTGCACGATGTGCCGCAAGCAGACCGGGCATTTCCTCGCCTTCACCTCCGTGTGGCCGGAGAATTTCCGGCTTACCGAGGAGCGCGGCCTCAAGTGGTACCGGTCCAGCGAAGGTCTGCAGCGTGGATTCTGCACCGAATGCGGCTCGGTGCTGTTGTTCAAGCCCGACAGCGGCGAGCGGGTGTCGATCTCGGCCGGCGCGCTCGATGGCGACACCGGGCTCGCCCTGGTGGCCCACATCTACGCCGACGACAAGGGCGACTACTACGGGCTTGAGCCGGACCTGCCGGCCTCGCCGGACAACAGCGGCGTGGCGCCGATGCCGGTCAAAGGCGCCTAGAGACCGAGGTCGGACAGGCCCGGATGATCGTCGGGGCGGCGTCCCAGCGGCCAGTGGTATTTGCGGTCGGCCTCGGCGATGGGGAGGTCGTTGATGCTGGCGATGCGGCGCGCCATCAGGCCGTCATCGTCAAACTCCCAGTTCTCGTTTCCGTAGGCGCGGAACCATGAGCCGCTGTCGTCGTGCCATTCGTAGGCGAAGCGCACGGCGATGCGGTTTGCGGTAAAGGCCCAAAGCTCCTTGATGAGCCTGTAGTCGAGCTCGCGCTGCCACTTCCGGGTCAGGAAGGCCTCTATCTCGGCGCGGCCCGAGAGGAATTCGGCCCGGTTGCGCCAGACGCTGTCGGGCGTGTACGCGAGCGCCACCTTTGCCGGGTCGCGTCCGTTCCAGCCGTCTTCGGCGGCACGCACCTTCTGGATCGCGGTTTCCTCGGTGAAGGGCGGCAGCGGCGGGCGGGACATGGCGGGATCTCCTCTAAGATCGATCGAATGCGTCGCGTTGTCACCATTGCGAAGACCTAAGGCGTCATCGCCCGGCGGTGCGGTCACAAGTGCGTGAGATTGCCAGGCCGGCTGGAACCGCCCTCCTCCGCTACGGCTTGCAGTTCATCGAATTCTGCGCAACGAAGATGCCGACGCCTAGCATGTCATCTGGTGTCATCCCGGCCTCGACCACCGCCAGCGCTTCCGGATCGGCCTTGCCGGAAACTATCAGCCACTCGCGCTGTTTCGGCGTCAGCTCCTTCACCGCCTTGTCGGCAATGCACGGGCATCCCGTCTGACCGGCCGGCATCCAGGCTTGGGTCTTGCACGAGGCGAGGATGTCGTCGCGCTCGTTCGCGGTGCTGGTGGCGGCAACCAACTGGGCCGACAGCGACAGTGCCGCCAGTCCAATGACGATGGATTTTGCAAGGCTCATGTGATGGCTCCGGTTAATCGCAGCACCGGGTTCTCCGGCACGCAGACTGGATACCGCAGCCACAGCCATCCGGCAACGACGGGTTGTGTGGCCCGTCGGCCTTGCCGCACAGGTGCGGCTCACACCCAGGCCTGGTCGCGCACCGGGACGGTCTTTTCGTCCTTGACGATCTCCATCGCAACGTAGGAGTGGGTCTGCTGCACACCCGGCAGCTTGCCGATCTGCTCGCCGAGCACGTTGCGGTAGTGGGTGATGTTCGACGTGCGCACCTTCAACATGTAGTCGAACTGGCCCGCCAGCAAGTAACAGGCCTGAACCTCGGGGATGCGCCTGACGGCGGTATTGAAGTCCTCAAGCGCGTTGTCGCTGGTCTGGCTGAGGGTAACGTGGACGATCAGCACCCTGCCCGCGTCCATCTTTTCCGGATCGAGATCGGCCCGATAGCCCTGAATGACGCCTTCGCGTTCGAGCCGCCGCACCCGCTCTGCGCAAGGCGTTTTTGTCAGATGTACGCGTTTGGCCAGCTCGACGATCGGCAACCGACCTTCCTTTTGAAGCTCGGCCAGGATACGCCGGTCGATAGCATCGAAATCCTTCTTCATGCAGCACTATTTCCTTAAAAACGTCAAAACACAGTAATTATGGCTGGTTTATATTGCATTATAGAGCCAATGACTAGCCATGTTTCCTATAATTGTAGTCGGAAGGTTGCCAATTTGACCTGTTTGGCGCCGCAGTACCCGATGGTCCGGGCCGCGGAGGGAATAACCCGCGGAAACCTTCCACCGGCGGGGTGATGCGGCGGCGAGTTTGGGAGGAACGACATGACCGACATTTACATCGTCGGCTTCGATGGCACGGCGCAGTCGCGCCGGGCGGCGGAATTTGCCGCCGGCCGCGCCAAGAAGTCGGGCGCCACCCTGCACCTGCTCATGGTGCTCGAGTGGTCGCCCTACAGCTTCCACACCCCGGAGGAACTGGCCGAGCGCCATGGCCGCCGGGAACAAGAGCTGGAGCGGGCAAACGCCGAAATCCAGCCGTTCGCGGAAGAGCTGAAGGCCAAAGGCGTGGAGGTGACCACCGAGGTTCACCACGGCAACGCCGGTGACCTGCTGTGCAAGAGCGCCACGGATAAGAGCGCGTCGGCGATCTTCATCGGGAGGACCGGCACATCGTCATTTGCGACCAGGCTGCTCGGCGGTCTCGCCGTGACCCTGGCCCAGGTGGCACCGGTGCCGTTGACCATCGTGCCCTAGGCAGGGCCCGTCAAATCAATCTGAGAAACTCAGAACGGGGAATTCTTATGTTTAAACGATTCCTGTGGGCCCTCGCGGGCCTGCCCCTGATGACGTCGGCTGCCTTTGCGCAGGACGGCATCGACAAAATGATCAGTGACGCGATCAAGCCGATCGTCGACCCGATCGTCAGCACGGTCTTTTATTCGGTTCCGGTGTTCGGCACCCAGTTCCCGCTGATCGTGGGCTGGCTGGTGATTGCGGCCGTGGTGTTCACGATCTACTTCGGGTTCATCCAGTTTCGCGGCTTCAAGCATTCGATCGAGCTTGTCCGCGGCGACTATCTGGACCCGAATGACGCCGGTGAGGTCACGCCCTTCCAGGCGCTGGCCACCGCGCTCTCGGGCACCGTCGGCCTCGGCAACATCGCCGGCGTCGGCGTCGCCGTCTATCTCGGCGGCCCCGGTGCCACGTTCTGGATGATCCTTGCCGGACTTCTCGGCATGGCGTCCAAGTTCACTGAGTGCATCCTCGGTGTCCATTACCGGAACGAGTACGAGAACGGCACCGTATCCGGCGGCCCGATGTATTACCTGTCGAAGGGCCTCTCCGAGAAGGGCCAGGCCGCATTCGGCAAGTTCCTCGCGATCTTCTTCTCGATCTGCTGCATCGGCGGCGCGCTGGGTGGCGGCAACATGTTCCAGGCCAACCAGTCGTTTGCCCAGATTTCCAGCATCATGCCTTTCTTCGAGGGCAAGGGCTGGCTCTTCGGGCTGATCATGGCGGCCCTCGTCGGCGTCGTGATTATCGGCGGCATCAAGTCGATCGCCAAGGTCACCGAGAAGATCGTACCGGGCATGGCGGTGCTGTATGTGGGCGCTGCCCTCATCATCATCTTCATGAACATCGGTGAGATCCCGGCGGCCGTCAGCGCCATCTTCACCGGCGCGTTCGCCCCGGCAGCAGTTGCCGGCGGTGCAATTGGCGCCCTGATCCAGGGCTTCAAGCGGGCGGCGTTCTCAAACGAAGCCGGTATCGGCTCGGCCTCCATCGCGCATTCCGCGGTGCAGACCAAGCATCCGGTGACCGAGGGCTATGTGGCCCTGCTCGAGCCGTTCATCGACACGGTGGTGATTTGCACGATGACCTCCCTGGTCATCACGATCACCGGTTCGTGGAACGCGGGCGACGGCGTTACGGGCATCGCGCTCACGTCGAAGGCGTTCTCGTCCGATATCGCTGGCTTCAGCTACATCCTCGCGGTCGCGGCGGTGCTGTTCGCCTTCTCGACCATGATCTCCTGGTCCTACTATGGCCTCAAGGCCTGGACCTACATGTTCGGCGAAGGACAGAAGAAGGAGATCGCCTTCAAACTGATCTTCTGCGTCTTCGTGGTGATCGGCGCCTCGATGTCACTGGGTCCGGTGATCGACTTCTCGGACGCAATGATCTTCGCGATGGCGATCGCCAACATCATCGGCCTCTACTTCCTGATGCCGAAGGTGAAGGCCTTGCTGAAGGATTATCACGCGAAACTCGCAAGTGGCGAGATCAAGAAAATGAAATAACGCCGCGTAGGCGGACTTGTGGGGGAGCTGGCCTAACCGCCGGCTCCCCTTTTTCTTTGTTGGCCTAGTGATCGACCTTCAGCATCGGCTGCACACCGTCGAACATCGGCTCGAGCTTGACGCCGAGCGCATCACCGAACTTGGAGACAGCGATATAGGTGGTGATGACGAAGACCGCATCGACGATCTGCGGCTCGGTCCAATGCTTGTGCAGTCGTTCCCACAGCGCTTCCGAGACGTGGTTGGCGTCCTCACCGATCTGCACCGTGAGATCCATCAGCGCCTTTTCCCCATCGGTGAAATGCGGGCTGGTCTTGTATTTGTCGCCGTCGATACCGGCGATCTTTTCGCCCGGAATACCCAGCATCTCCGAAACCCGCTCGTGCTGGACGACGCAATACTGGCAATTGTTGTTCTGTGTCGCCTTGAGGATCAGCAGTTCCTTGGTCTGCCAGTCGATCACCCCGTCCTTGAGGATCGCCATGATCATGTCTGTGAAGACGGTGCCGTATTCGGGCTGGTGGCCGAAGACCTTGAAGATATTGAGCAGTGCCTGGAAGCGCTCCTCTGCCTTGTCATAGAAGGCCAGGGTTTCGGTATTCGCCTGCTCGCGCTCGACATATGAGACTGCCATGACTTCCTCCCGCTCGGTGGCGCCCGGATTGCCGGGCCATTTGAATGATCGTTCCATACTTAACAAAAAAAATGTCCCGCGAACCAACCCGGGCGCTTGCCCTAGTCGTGCACCATGGCCTCGGCCTGTTCGACGATGGCGGCTGTCTGAGACTTTTCCGGGTTCGCCCGCATCAGAACGCGCAGGCCGAGGAACAGCCCCAGCAGGGCGCGGGCCGTGGCGCCGGGCCGGATGGCCTTCGCGATATCGCCGGCTTCCTGCCCGGCCACGATCATCTGCCGGAAGAAACGCTCGACTTCGCGAAGGCTGGCATCGACGAGAGCGCGTATCTCGTCGTCGTGTGGCGACAACTCCAGCGCGGTGTTGACGAGCAGGCAGCCACCAGGTGTGTCCCCGGCCGCAGGGGTCGCCGCGTCGCGAAAGGCAGCGAGGATCGCGCCCCGGGGGGCGTGGCTCGCGGCGGTGCGATAGAGATAGGCTTCCCGGTGCAGCCGGTCGTAGTGGCGAAGCGAATGCAGGAACAGGCTCCGCTTGTCCTCGAAGGCCGCGTAGATACTGCCCCGATTGATCCCCGTGGCGTCGACCAGGTCCTGCATGGACGTGGCCGCATAGCCCCGCGCCCAAAACGCCTGCATGGCGCGGTCGAGGACTTCGGTTTCGTTGTATCTCTTTTCCCAGGGCATAACGCGGCGATCATAGGCACGTCGTCCGCCCGGTCAACGCCCTGAGCGGTCAGTTGCGGCCCAGCAAGAACTCCCGCGCGGCATTGATGCGGGCCGCGATCCAGGTGGATCCGCCCTTGTCGGGGTGGTTTTTGGCCATTTGGGCCCGCCAGGCCGATTCAATCTCCTCGCGGGTAGCGCCAGTCTCGAGACCGAGGATATCGAGCGCCTCGGCGTCGGTCATGGCGCCATCGCCGCTGCTCTCCGGCATGTCGGCCGCTTCACGCCAGGCTGGGCCGTGGACACGGTCGAGCCACGCCTCAATCACAGCAGCGCCGTTGCGGTCTTCGGCAAGGCATTCGTGCAGCAGGTCAACCACCTCCTCGAGCGACAGACCGGAGACCCGGCGGCCGGCGAATTTTCCCTCCAGCACATCGCCATCCATCTCGCCGCTGTCGTGATCGAGCGTCATGCGCAAATAGCGGGTCTCAACCTCGGATGTCTGGCCGCTGCTCCGTCCCGCTGCGCGAGGCATACGCAGACGGCCCTCGAGAAGCCACGGCAGGGCCGCAAACAGCAGGAGCGGCACAAGGCGGAAGACGCCCGCGACGAGGATGTAGACCAGGAGCAGGCTTCCAAGAACGACAGCCGAAATCTTCAGGCCCCGGGCCACGGCCTTGGGGTCGGCATCGACGAACCAGCGCAGCAGCAGGATGACGAGGGCCAGGATGACGACGCCGAGAAAGAAAGTTCCAATAAGAGGCATGAAGGCTCCTCGCTTGGCCTAGCGGACCTGGCGGGCGATCTGTGGTACCGCACCGCCGCGCCGCTTGCTGAAATCCTCGAGGGCCGCGCGCCCGCCAGCGGCATACACGGCGACGGCGGACAGGAGGTCGCGGAGCTGTTGAGCGGAGCCTGCATCAAACTGGCAACAGGCGCCGCCGGAAAGCTGGGCGATCTGCTCGAAAACGCGGCGGGCGTCGGCATCCTGCCCCTCGTGGAATACGAACACCGGCACGCCGAGCACACCCAACTGGCCCGCCAGATCGCACAGGAGGTCGGGCTTCTCCTCGCAGCAATCCCCGATAAAGACCACGGCGTTCACGCGGGCCGCCCCGGTTTCCCGGACAGCGTGTTTGAGCACCTTGCGGATCTGGGTCTTGCCGCCAAGGCAACGGACCCCGGCCATTCGGCCTAGCAGCGCGCGGGCATCGGCAGACCAGTCGCTCGCCTGGAATTCGCCAAAGCCCCGATACCATGCAAGTTGCACGTCGAGCCCGCCGAGGCTCGCGGTTTCCTCAAACATCTCGCCCTGAAGGTGACAGGCCTGATCCCAGGTGGGTTCGCGGCTTGCCGTCGCATCGAGGGCAAAGATCAGGCGCCCCCGCTCCGCCGCCGGTTTCACGACCGGCAAGGATGCGACCTTGTCGAGAAAGGCCTCGACCTGGCCGCGGGAGGCCACGCGATCGGGAACAGCTGTGCCGGATTTCTCCGGAGCCTTGGCCTTGCCCGCCATCAGGACGTGTTCGATTTCAGGAGCTTGCGCATATTCTGAATCTGGTCCGCCGGGCGGGATTTATCAAGGCACGTTCGGACAGGCGCGGTCTGGCGCGAACCGTTCCGGCTAGGCCGGTGCGCCTTCCTTGCTGGTCCGGGCGTTGGCGCCCGTCGCCGACCGGCGGCCGCGCTTGGGCTTCTCGCGCTCGACGATGCCCAGTTCTTCCAGCAACTCGCGCACTTCCTGGCGCGCCGCCACGTGGGACATCTTGAGCGATACCTTGGCGCCCTTTTCTCGGAGATCGTTCACCGTGAGGCCTTGCAGGAAGAGTTCGCGGAAGATCACCCGCTCGGAGAATCCCTTGGCAAGCCGGAAGCCCATGCGGCCGGAAATCTGCTCCAGCGCATCGGTCATCGAGCGTTTGTTGCGCGCATCGAGATTGGCGAGCCGCGAGCGCATCACCACCCAGTCGATGGTGCCGCCATCGCGCTCGGCGCGGACCTTCTTCATCTGCCAGACCATTTCGCTGTAGCGCGACGGGCCCATGACCTTGGGCGGATTGCCGCGCACGTCGGCGAGCAGGTCGAGATCGAGGAAACTGTCGTTCAGCGGCGTGATCAGGAGATCCGCATGGCTGTGCGCGAGGCGCGAGAGGTAAGTGTCGCTGCCCGGGCTGTCGACCACCACGTAGTCGTGGCGTTCGGTCATGTGGTTCAGCGCAGACTGGAAGCGTTCCCGCTCGTCGTCGCGCATCACGGCGGTGCTGTCGAAGTTCGCGGGCCGCACGGCCTGGTGTTCCGGCATCGGCAGCCGGATACCGCGGCCCTGGGCGAAGGCAAGACGGTTCTCAAGGTACCGGGTCAGCGTGCCCTGATTGGCGTCCACATCGATGGTGCCGACGCTGTAGCCGAGGCGCAATAGACTGACGATCACGTGCATGCCCACGGTGGACTTGCCCGTGCCGCCTTTCTCGTTGCCGAGGACGATCACTCTCGCAAATATATCCGAAGAGTCCATGGTTCCGTCCGGCACACGCCCACCCCACGGGGGCCAAACGCCCCCGCCCACAATGATTTATGCAGCAATCATTGCGCATAACCGGCGGTCTGCACAACGTTCATGTTGCATCGCGGCAGAATCGCAGCGGTGTTTGCGCGGAAGAACTGTAGAAATCAGCCGATTCAGGCCGGTTTCAGCCAGACGGCGGTGTCATGGAACACCGCACCCCCCTTGGGCGGGCCGGCGTCGGCGCTGACCAGCAGGTTGATGCCGATTCCCTCCACGAAAGCATGGTTCGGGAAGATGCTCTCGACCACCAAAACCCCGCGCTGCACGCCATCGAAGGGCTTGACGTGCACGACG
>JAJDBS010000037.1 GCA_029261235.1 Nitrospirales bacterium | reverse complement strand
ACCAGTGACGCCTCAGGGCGCCTCGTGGTGCCGCAAAATAAATACGCCACGCAAAACAAAAAACAGAAGAGGAGCTGGGCTGTCGCGTCTACTGCAGCGTTGAAATGCTTGGGCAGGGGAGTTTTTACACAGCCTGGGCCGGATAGCCGTGATGCTCCGCACTTATTTGGCTTAGGACTGGTTGAGATGTTGGGCGATGAGATTACCCAGGAATTGCGGGCAATCAGGGAGGCAGCCATACAGGAAGCCAAGGCAACAGGACGCAATGTCACCAAAAGATTGAAAAGTAAGGGTATTAAGTATGGAAAAATTAAGGCGCTTCCTGACGGATCAGTCGACACCTCACAAGCTGAGGGAGTTAATGCAGACTTACGTGTTCGTCCCTTTTTCCACGAGGGTGGAACTATTTCTATTCGGGAGTTTGTTGTTGGGGCATTTAACGCAGAAATGGGATTAGAAGCGTTTGATCCAGACTTGGCCCGTGCGGTAGCCGGAGAACGTGTCGTGACCCCATCGGGTATGGTGTTAGACGGAGCGATTGACAGGATCGAAGCTCCTCCAGCCACAAGCGTGAGTGATGATCCAGATTTAGATCGCGTGGCGAACGAAATTCCTGTCAGCATTGTAGACCACCTAGAATTTTATCTATTGAACTACTTCAAGCCTGGCCGATATCAAACGTCAGATCGCACGACCGCCGGATTGAATATCATGAAGCAAATTCAATGTATCCACTGTCATAAGAGAAATCTGAGGATTGACCATGATCGTCGTGTGGCGGACGTCGACACCCGGTATCATGCCAAAAAAGGAATATTCAATAAACTTTTTGCGAAGGCAACGGCCCTTGTAAGTGAAGTCCCAGGTAGTGGAATCCCTCCTGTCAAAATACCCCAAGGACAACCCTTTGTTGTTAAGAATATTTTTGCAGATTTCAAGCGTCATGACTTAGGTCCAAACTTCTGGGAAAGGAATTTTGACGGAACGCTTACCAAAGAGTTTATGACAGAGCCGCTATGGGGTGTGGGGACCACTGCGCCCTATGGTCATGATGGACGCAGTATAAATCTCAAGGAAGTGATTCTGCGACATGGGGGAGAAGCCAAGGCCTCTCGCAATGCGTTTGCACGATTATCTGATAACAAACAGCGCAAAATCATCGAATTTCTCCAAACGTTAGTACTCTTTCCCCCAGATGATACCGCATCTAATTTAAATCCGGGAAACCAGAATGCTTCAGATTTCCCACAAAACGGACATGGTAATATTGCCTTACCCGTTTTGTTCAATGATCCAACTGATCTGGAATAACAGCGATTCTTCCGGGTTAGGCTATCCCAAAGGGTAGGCTGGTAAGAAGGCTCTCGCCGGCCTACTCAATATCTCATCTTAGAGCCAAACGAATATGTAGTGATTGATGGAAAGACTATTAGCTGGTTAGCTAAGTCAACAGGGTTGGCCGTTGAAGACGCAGGGTTTGTATCGGGACACATCAAACTCCGTGTCTTCTTGGTACACCAATTCATTGCCATTGACGCCATCGAGTTGGGGATCGTTAAACATTGTATGGTTCCACCAATAAAATATTGGATGTTCTGGCAGGTAGTAGACGGGATTGCCGTAGGAGCTACGTTTGTGTCCTTGAACGGTGCGGCCAGTGACGTAATCGACTTTTCCGTCGCCGTCTAAGGAATAGAGAGAAAGAAAGAGGCGAGATTCTTGATCGTAGATTTCGTCGATACGCGTGGTTTCATCGGGCTCAGGCGGTAACGATTGCAAAGCGGGATTCGAGATGGGAACGGAAGTGAATACAAGCCAGCTGGAAAACGCGAATAAGGCTAAACCTGTCATGGGTCATGTTCCCCCTTTTCGGTAACTAGTTGCCGAATGCTCTCACATATAATAACACATGCCAGGCCTCCTCTTCACTAAGGACAAGTGGGATAAATGGCGCCATCGCCGTACCGGGGCTCCCGTTTTTCAGAATCCAAAGCAATTCCCCATCTGTTCGAGCCGTCTGCCAGTCTTTGTCAGTAAAATTTCTTGGAAGTTTCCCCACTAACCCTGGAATCTTTCCGAGGCCCTTCCCGTCACGCCCATGACATGTGACGCAGAATGCTTTTCCATGGAAAAGCTTTTTCCCTTTCTCGATATTCTCAGGTGTTGAGGGGAACGGATTCACCCAAGCTCGCGCTTCGGCTATTTGGTCTTGAGGCACTCTTTGCTTTAACACTTGAGGGTCTGCCGCTTCACTGGAGAAGGTGTAGAACGCTTGGAATGCAAGAACACCTACCCATAGAAATCCTATCTTCCCAGGCATAGCAACGGTTCCTTTATCAATGAGATGTGTCAGAGAACACAGGGAGAGCGTTTATCCGCTCTCCCTGTGGCTTGAGGTTATTCTGTTCGGAAAACGTGGCCAAGTGAGGTGGGGATGGAGACGGTCCCGTCTGGAACAACTTTATCTTTACCCCAAAGATGAATAATGACGCCATCAGTTTTCCCGGCGGCTTCGGCAATGGCTTTGATTTTGGCTGGATCTTCAACATCAAGGATTTGAACCCGTCCGGTATCAATCTCAACTTGGTGGTCATGAAATGCTCTATTCCATTGGACTAACGGCACATTTTTTCGGGCAAGTTCTTTCCCGATAAAATATTCAATGGCCACAAGCTTGGCGTTCGCATCGGTGGATTCATAGAGCTGACATTGCAGGACTTCAGGTGAAATCCCTTTGCAATAATGATGGTAGGGACCTCCAACGGTTCCGTCAGCCATCATATGCGGGGCTTGAACATGAATATCATATCCATCGGTTGGGCTACCCCCCTCACTCATGGCTGGGGTCGTCATAAACCCCAAAGCTAGAATACTCACAGCCCCTACGAATGCTAGTGAACGGATTGAACGATGCATTGCGACCTCCTTGTTAGTACTATGCGATGAACTGCTCTGAATTTCATGTATAGGAATTATAGAAAATTATAGGCGTTCTATTTTGTGATAGCCAATGGGCTTCTTTGGTCGAGCCAATTTGTTGACTTTGAGCGTGGCGGCATCCCATGCTCTTTTTGTAGTTTCCGGTTTTGAAGAAGCATGGAGTCAAAGTTTTCACCACAGTTGAGACAGCGCCATACAGCCAGTACATGCATGGCTTCATCGGCGTTATAGACTTGATCGCTCATTAATAATCCTTCGCATCGTGGACAATTCATGATGTTTCTCCTTTCGTCGTTGATGTCGAGGGGGAGTGTTTGATTCGGTTTATCGGGAGCTTGGATAACAGCATGCCCATCATGCAGGAATCTGTGACTCCAGCGTGAACGAGTCCGGCTCCTACGATGGCGGGGAGGAAAAAAAATCCACTATGGACGGTAAAGCCCAAGGCGACACCGAGTATGATCAACCCACCTGCAATGGCTCGAACTTGACCTTCCAATGAAATGCCCTGCTGGCCTTTGATCACGGGTTTCCCCTGATTCACCCACGCGGTGATGCCACCTTCCAGAATTTCGCATTGCGTCACCCCATTATTCGTCAAATAATCATAGGCAATTTTCACTCGATTTTGAGTGCGACAAACCAACGTGATCGGGCGGTTTAGCGCGAGCGTCTTCAGTTCGTCGATATACGTATGAAGGTCTGGTAACGGAATATTTCGAGCTCCAGCAATATGTACATTCTCAAATTCTTGTGGTGTTCGGACATCCACATACAAAGGGTTCAGATTCTGAGCAGTGGAATTGTTGCTTGCTATAGATGGTTCAGAAATTTGTTCTTGATCGAGCAACGTCGTCGTCATGTATTCTCCCCCTATATATATGTACGTTTGTTGTCTATTCAGGTTGAGATCGTTTAAGAATCTCCGAAAAATTCGATCTCAAACGAATATCGATCACTCACGCTCATGACGTTATGCTTCTTATGTAGAGCAACCCTTATGCCATGACGATATTTTTCATTTAAATGCTAGAATAATGCATAAAAACAACAACTTATGGTATTTAATGTCAAGATTTTAGACGTGCCAGCACGTGTCATTAACGGAAAGAATGAACGTAAGACGTTAACTGTTAACTTAACGATTTAACGTTTTGAGAGAATATGGGGGATTAAGCTGAGACAGGATCTGTGAGGTCGAGGTGTTTGAGTTTTTTCCAGAGAGTGACGCGGCTGATGCTAAGCAGCTTGGCTGCTTCCGTTTTGTTGCCTTTGGCTTCCAGGAGAGCCTCTCGAATGCGAATTTCTTCAGCTGGCTCCAATGTGGAAGAAGAGGTGGTGCGGGAAGATGCTTTCAAGCTGGGTCTCTGGACTTCTTGCGGAAGGTCCCAAATGGTAATGCAGTTATCAGCGACTGTCACAAAGGCATGCTCGATGGCATTTTTTAATTCGCGGACATTGCCTGGCCATCCATATTCTTGAAGACGGTGCAAGGCATCTTGTGCGATTTCGTTCACGTCGCGTTTGAACGTCTTGGTATTTTCTTCCATGAATGTGTTGACCAAGAGTGGGATGTCTACGCGACGTTCTCGAAGTGGGGGGAGTGTAATTTCAAAAACATGAATACGGTAATAAAAGTCTTCCCGCAACGTTCCCTCGGCCATCAAGGTTTGTAAGTCTCGATTCGTGGCGGTAATGAGACGGACGTCTACTTTTATCGCATGGTCGTCCCCCACCCGTCTCACTTCGCTTTCTTGTAACACCCGTAGCAGTTTGAGTTGAAGTAAAGGATTGGTATCTCCGATTTCATCCAGAAATAAGGTCCCGCCGTCTGCGGCTTGAAACACGCCAATCTTATCTCGAATGGCTCCGGTGAATGCGCCTTTCACGTGGCCGAATAATTCGCTTTCCAATAATGTTTCAGGAATGGCCGAACAGTTAATGGCAAAAAAAGGCTTGTCCTTTCGGGCACTCAGCGCATGAACAGCCCTGGCCGCTAACTCTTTACCAGTCCCGGATTCTCCGGTGAGCAACACGGTCACATCGCTTTGGGCGGCCAGTCGCAGGCGACGAAAGACTTCTTGCATGACTGGGCTTTTTCCAATGAGTTGCTGAAAAGCCTCACGAGAATTTGTCTGCTCTTCTAAGACGGCGATCTTCTGGTTGTTGAGAATAAATGCAGTTAGGTCGGTAAATGTCCCTACCGCACCTGCCACCTGACCTTGATCATCCCTAAGAATAGAGACATTGCCAAAAAGATAGAGCTCTCGCCCGTCTTTGCCTAACACCTTGCATTCTTGATTGCAGATGCCCCATGGATAAGGAGAGGGATTGTCGAGGAATTCTGTGAGGACACGAAAGCCCTTACAATTCTGTCCTTCTAACATGTGGCAGGATTGTCCAATCACGTCATCGCTGGTATAGCCGGTGATGCGCGCCGCTCCAGTGCTCCAAGCGACAATATGTCCCTTGGCATCCACGGTGAACACGCCGTCAGCCATGACATCCAGCATGTTGCTGAGGATGGCAGGATTTTTTCGGAAATCTAATTCCATGAGATGGATGGAAACAGGCGCGAAGGCTGAAGGAGATGAGTGTGCACTGAATTGCTAGGCGTGAGGGGAAAATCAAATCGAAAAATTATAATTTGGTCTTCATCCTCACGCCTGACATCTCACGAGTTTTGCTTATTGCTGTTTCGGATTTATTGTGCTGCTAATAATGATTTAAATGCTGGGTCAGTCTTGACGATACCCGCGAGTGTATTGTTCTCCAGCATATAGGCCCAACCTTGTGGGTTGGTACCAGGAATTTTTTCGTACCAACCCTTCGCTTGTTTCAACAGATCGAGCATGGCCTCATTATCACGTGGAATGTGAAAGGCGAGACTGTAGGCCATGGCATAGGTCGCGGTGAATTTATTCATGGGATTGTTGGTCATATCGAGCGCCTGCTTGGCTTCATTGTAGCCCTTGCGAATATCCGGATCGTCAAAATGCCTATTCCAGGCAACTTTTCCGATGCGAGCCCAGGCCAATTCCAAGAGCACGGTGGCACGCATTTCGTCTTGTTCCGACGGCACTTCCGCTAAGAGTTCTTGCGGTGACGACAACGCGGCCTGTTGATCATTATTCCAGCGATACGTCGAGATCAGATGCATGCGGTTGTCGAAATCTCCAGGTTCCAGGGATGCGAGGGCTTCCATGACTGGAATCATGCGATACAAATAGTCAGCAGGTGTTGGTTCAGCCTTTCCACCCGTCACCATACCTAAGCCTAAATCAAAGCGGTCTGTTTGCGACTTGATCGTCCAATACAATTCATTGAATCGCTGAGACAAGAGGGCATCTTCGATGGAAACCCCACTGAGGCGGCCTCCGTAACTCAAGAGTCCTTGGTATAATTGATTGCCGAACACACTTAAAACCTGGTGGTTATTCGGCGCAATCATTAAGGCACGATTGAGTTGCATCAAGGCATCTAAAGGGTTTGATGTCTCTTGCGCCTGTTTCACGCCAGCGAGGGCGGCTTCTATTTGATCATCAGGGCCAAACCATGTTGTCGAATGTGGGACAAGGCCGCCCGCATCCATCACGAAAGGAGTCGTGGTCCCATGAGGTCCATCAAGTGGAAGATCCAGCACGGCTTGATCGATTGGAAAGCCCAATCGTTTGAGATCGGAAAGCACGACCCATTTTACTTTCACCGATTGAACGACACGCTGCACTTTTTTATAGGGCACGACCCAATCAGCCGCTCCGGGTCCATTAGAAACGGGGGCTGTTAACGGGTTGGGATATGAGACTGTCGTGATCACAAACGAAGTCGGAGCGGCATGAACGGTGCTCTCATCAGGAGAAGGAAAGGACGCGTGGGGTAAGATTCCTGATTCTACGGCTTCAATGGTAAATGGATGCTCTGGTTCATGTCGGGCGATGTCATGCATCACGAAAAATGAAGGCGCTAATTGTTTAGTCGCTGTTTCAGCAATATAAAACCGTCGGAAATCTTTGAAATCCACTAACTTTCCAGGGCCGGGCCAAATATTATCTAACCCCCCGTCATGGTGATTCACGATATGAGCATGTGCCTTTTTTCGCCGTTGGGCACACCATTCATAAATAGGGCTCAGAGCCTCAGGGAATTTTCCATCGACGAAAAGTTGTTGCTGTGCCATTTTCATCAGGCACACAAAATCGCGTTGTCCAGCTGCCACACGATCATCCTTGCCAACGGCAAGCGCATATTCCTGGATGGTGGGCATTAATTTGTCTTGGTTGACAGAGGCATTGTCGCCAGACCACGCAAACGTGGTCGGCAAAAGAAAGAACGTGCAAAGGATGATGAGCCACTTGGCTTGTGTGGTTTCGCGTGATGAATGACGCACACGGGAAACGCTGGAATTGTTGTGGGGGGTATCGTTCACAATCAGTGGTTGACGAACTGTACTCATGGAACCCAACTCCTCATGATAAACAGGTTAAAAAATAAAATGGTTCTTGATGGCCAGGGGTTTTGCCCCTAGGGTAAAACCCCTCACTGTATCATACCGGGATTCTCACGCACCACGATCGTACCCCGCATGACATGACCTGGTAAATCACAAAAATAGGGATAGGTGCCGGGACGAACGGGGGTAAAGACAATTTCTGTTTGGCCTCGGGTGGGAAGCAGGACCCGGACAAATCCCTCTTTGGCAAATTGCGGAGCACCATTGCCGCTTACGGCGACATGGGAATCAGCTAATAAGCCGATGGGAACGAAGGCATGAAGTTCGGTATCTAAATTTTTCAAGACCAACCGAGTTTTTTGTCCAACCGGAATGGTCAAGGCTTGCGGTTGAAATTCACGATGTCGGATATGAATAATTTCTTCGAGAACATCGAGGTCGGGTTCTGGGGTGAGACTAGCTGGGGTGGCACCCAAAGCTGGAAAGGCTGAAAGAGTACAAATCAAAGTGGTCATCAACCAGGCAAGGACCAGGAGTCTGGCCCATGGCAGGTAAATCTTTCGGTGTGATGTTGTCGTCATGCCGTATTATACTGGGCTACTCCTTCGACGCGAAAGTTTGAAGTGGCGCAGCGCAGGCATTTTTTTTGGGGAAGTAGAATTAAAGCACTAGGGGCAAGTATCTATTTTCAGGAAGAATTCACATCCGAACAGAAGATCTCAAGAAATTCGGAAACTAACCGAAAATATCAATGATATGAGGAAAGACGACGCATGACCCCGATAGTCGCTTTAATTGGTAGCAATGCACCAACGTTGGTGACGGGAACAGTCCTTGTTCTCGGGGTATTGGTCTTTGCCTGGTTTGATCATCGACGGACATCCCGCTTACCGCCGCTGGGAACCGTCATGGTGAAGAATCGATTAAAAAGTTATAACTAAACTTCTCCGTTTTGCTCGTTCTCTTGGCCCTCCGACTTCCCATTCCCTCTAGCCTGTTGAACCCCACCGTCAGCGGTGTTCTCACCATTTTCTCGTGCTCACGTGCAGCATGTACGCTCCGCGCGAAAAAATGGCTACGGCTTTGCTGGACGAATATTTTTGAACAGGCCAGAATCCTCTGATGTCCAACACGTCCGTGAGCTTATTCGCCATAGGGATCATTCTTCTTCAACATCCGCCTCCCTCCATATGTTTTAGATAGCACCTGGTTGCAACAATCGTGTTGCTGTACGAGATGACTCTGTTGAGTATGTCTTGTTTGGGAAAAGCAAAAGACAAGTGTCCTGGTTTGTCTACACCATCTTGAAAATTTGGACAGATTTCAACTTGATTTTAAAAATCATTTGAAGAATTAAGAATGGTTTATTGCGGGGAAGCGGACGAAGAGGAGAGGTAGCGTTCGTTCGGTGATACCCGTTGCGGAGACTACGGGCATGGTCTCGACAAATGCCATGTGATATCTGTTCAAGCGGATTTTTTTCCTTCTGTGCTTGAATTTTTCCTTGGTCTTCTTGTTGGCACCATGCGCAAATCTGAATCATTTCGACTCCCACATCTTGCTGAATTCTTCGATAAAACGAACGCTATATCATGCAATACGCAAGAACAACGCCAGAAATCCATAATTGCTAAACCTCATGAAAACATAGGCAATGAACCCTTAAAGCTATGTTGATTCTGTTCCATGAGACGAACTGATACACCCTCGTATCAAAATCGATACAAAATGGTTGGGGTACATACAACTGGGTGTGATGGAAAGATTTCACGCAATATGAAATAATGCGATTGCTGCATAGCTGAAGAAGACGTAGCACAATACTTCCTATAAATTTCTCCTGCTAAAGGATGACGGCAATGACAACAAAAAAACATGAATGGGAACTATTACTGGACGAGGTCTATCAAACTTGCCAGGCCCAAACGCATGAAGAGCCTGAAAACGAGCGTTTCCTGGGGTGGGAAGCGATCTATGGCGTGCTCATCTATGAGGCGATCAAGGTATTGTTGCCAGAAATCAAAGAATGGTTGAAACTACCCGCGATCAAACTGGCGCTCTTCCGGGAAAAACTAGAGAAGAAACTCAAAGAACATGCGCTTGAACAAGAGCTGGATTACCAAAAGGCTGAAAAAGCCGCAGAGCGCATCGTCGCAGCCGTGGATAACAATCTTCTGGCCCGTCTCTACAAAGCCCTGTTCCCGAATGAAAAAGTCCCTCCCAATATAGAAACAGAAGAGTGAACCCGGACTTTCCGCAATGAACAATCGTCAAAAATTTACCCTCAAGCTGGATGAGCACGTCGTACAGGGGCGCCGACAATTCCTATTAGACAACAGACATCAGCATGATATCGCTGAGGATCTGTTGCAGGAAGCACTTAACGAGGCGCGTGTGGGCATGTGGCGCAATGACTCTCAAGCAGGATTCAATCTTGGTAAAAAACTGTTTAGGTTAATGGACGGCAGCGGCAGCGTACTTTCAAGTGAACTGAAAAAATGTGATCGCCACAAGCCTTGTGAATTCTATATCACGCTCCCCACCGAGCTAGATGCGCTCCCAGTTGAACTACTTGCCGAAGAGACAGGATTTTTGCAAGTAGAGCGAAAACTGAATATTTATCGAGCAGAAATGGATCGGTCCAGTTCATGGGAGCCGGAGGATCGACCGCTTAAAATGCTCTTTATGGCGGCTTCGCCCATTGATCTTGAAGAACGGACACTGAATTTCGAAGATGAAGAGGAATCAATCCAGAGGTCAGTAGAAGAGTGGCCAGTAGAATTGACCATTGACGACCTGGGAAGCCTGGAGAGTCTGGCAACAACTGTCAAACAGTCTCAGGGATTTGATGTCATTCATCTGAGCGGACATGCTGTCGTGGACCTCAAGAAAGGCCCCGTCTTCTGTTTGGAGAACGCGAAAGGTGCGTTAGACAAGGTGACGCCCGACCGATTGGTTGACGCGATGAAAGCCTACCCACCGCGCGTACTGTTTCTTTCCGGTTGCGAAACTGGCAAGGGCGATAAACGACTTTCCTTGGAATCCTATGCACATCAAATGGTCAAACAAGGAGTCCCAGTGGTCCTAGGCTGGGGGTTAAGCGTAGGAGATACCTCCGCGACACAAATGGCCAGGCACTTCTATGAGTACCTGGCACTAGGCAAGCCTGTGTCCGAAGCGCTGGAATACAGTCGAGAAAGCCTCAAGAACCAATATGTGCCCTGGCCGCTCCTTCGCGTATATACCGATGGTTCGCCCATCGACAAAGGGCTGATCATACGTAAAGAGGGCAGACAGGCAGGCTCTGATCGACAGGCGACTTACCGAAAACTCAACGACGAAAAAGTCACGGTGCTAGAAAAGGGATTTGTTGGACGACGGCGTGCCTTGCAACAGGGCATCCGCACACTCAAGAATCCGAATGCCGAGGGTGGGTTTCTCATCCATGGGCCAGCCGGAGTCGGTAAGAGCTGTTTGGCAGGAAAACTGATTGAGCATCTGCATAGTGCCGACAAGTCCTGGGCACTGCTGGTCTTCAAAGGCAAACTCTATCCCGAAGTGGTGTTGGATGAATGTAAAAAGCTTTTCCGCAGTGACCAGGAAAAATGGGAAAAAGGACTGGAGATTTTAAATGAGGAGAAGGACAAGGAGTTCTCTGTGTTGATCGACAAACTCTTGTCCGGAGTGTTCAAGAAGCATCAAACCATCTGGTATTTTGATGATTTCGAAGACAACCTTGAGCAGGTGAACGGGGAATGGAGAGTCAAGGAAGGGCATGTAGAGGTTGCGAAAGCCCTGCTCGATTCCCTGACATTTGCGGACTACTGCACGAAATTTTTGCTGACCTCGCGCTACCCTTTCCTGTTAGAAATCCTGGGGAAGAATCTGGCCGAATCATTAACCTCGTATCCCTTAGCCAGCATGAAAGGCGCGGATCTAGAGAAGAAGATTCGACAGCTCAAGGGTATTCAAGAAACCGGGCACGCGGAACTGCATAAGGTGTATTCGGGCGGCAATCCCCGAGTATTAGATTGGCTAGATAAAGTCGTACAGACCCATAGTAACCTTGATGTGGAGGAACTGACTGAAAAGCTGCAGTCCACTCGAGATCATTATGTCCTGGAATATCTAGGTGAGTTGCTGGCCGAGCATGAGGGGAGTGAGTTTGTGCGCTTTCTCAGCGAGGCTGCTGTCTTTGAAGAGCCTGTGCCGTCCGAGGCCTTTGCAGCATTGGAACTATCAGAACAAACCGTGCGGTTTACCCAAACTGGGGTCAATTTGACGTTAATGGAAGAGGAACGAAATCCGTTGGACAGATCGGGCTCGTATACCGTGCATCCTCTGATTCGAACTGATTTTTGGAACAAGGTCAATTCCGAAAGAGGGAAGGAACTTCATGGTTTGGCCAGTCAATGGTATGACCAATGGTTAGAGGAACATGACGGAGAGTGGAACAGCCGGCGACATGCGATGGAACATGCCTTGTGCGCAGGGCGGCTCCTCAGCGGAGCCGAGCATGCACGAATACTAGGAATGCGGTTAAGGAACCTGGCACTGTTTCGCGAAGCCACTGTGGTGAATTCAAAGGTGAAGTGCAACACTAGGAATTTTCGCCAGGACTTCCGCCGGGGTACGAAACTGAAGGCGTTTGCGTGGCCGATGATTGAGTAAGGCCGTCGCTCGGGCCACGGCTTGATGACTGATTGTAGAGAAA
>JAJDBS010000036.1 GCA_029261235.1 Nitrospirales bacterium | reverse complement strand
TCCATAGGGAATCTGAGTTGGAAGTTAGTCCTAAGTCGCCTCCTGTTCCGCGTTCTCGGGCCGTTCCTTCCCTTCTCATCTCTTCAATTCATGCAAAACAAGATCGTATTTAGAAGGAGGGACCCCAATGGGTTCAAAGATTTATGTAGGTGGTTTGCCCTATTCCACAGCTGATCAAGAATTGTCTGATTTATTTGCGCAACATGGAAGCGTGCAATCAGCAAAAGTGATTACCGACAAGTACACAGGGCAATCCCGTGGATTTGGTTTCGTGGAAATGGGCTCAGACGAGGAAGCAAAAGCTGCCATCGGGGCATTGAATGAAACCGAATTAGGGGGGAGAACGTTGACCGTCAATGAGGCCAAGCCTCAGGCTCCTCGCACCGGAGGTTTCGATGGAGACAATCGTGGCGGCGGTGGTGGTCGCGGCGGCGGCGGAGATCGCTGGTAATACACGTCTTTTGACATACCGTGCTCTTGAGCGGGGAATCTGGCAACAGGTTCCCCGTTTTTTTTTATTACTTGGGTAAACCGACTCAAACATTGTAGAATGAGAATGTTGAAAACACATGGGCTTCTTTGCAGAATAGACCAAAGAAAACAGTGTGCCTGAATCAGTAAGGAGTGAAAAGTTAGGTGTAAGGCGGAAAATTTATCTCAGAATTCCGTTTTCATTTTGTTGTTCTCATCTCCTTACGCCTCACGTCTAACTCCTCACGATCTATTTAATACACATCTGTACAGAATGGAATAGCGGTTATGAGCGATCACTCCTCTTCAGAGCCTGAATCGGATTCAGCACAACGTCAAGCATCATCGGGGCAGACTCAACGTTCAGCAGAAGTTTCGTCCATTGAACTCATCGATCAATGCGTCGCGTCGTTGCCGGAAGGGGATGAACGCATTGCTCTTCTGTATCAATTACGACATCGATTAATTGCCATGACCACGGCGACTCAACAACATGAAGTCGAGCAAACGAAAATGAAGACGGTCATTGAAAAATTGACGGCTCCGGCTAATCGGATTGGAACGTTGATAGGGCTTCCCGAGGAAGGGGTCGCCAGAATTGTGGTTGGCGGGGCGGAATATTACGCAAATGTTGATCTGCAACTCGAAGGTGATATGCCGAAAATTGGGCATCAGATACTTGTCAATGAAGCGTATGTCGTCATTCGGTCTCTTGGGTATGATCGGAGTGGCCCCATCGTGAAGGTTCGAGAGATTTTAGAAGAAGGTCGCATACGTATCGACCAAGAAGCCGGGAGACAGGGCATCCTTATTGAACGTGCCGATGATCTAGCGGACATGGATCTGAAAGTGGGAGACGAAGTTCGATTAGATCCGACACATCGGATCGCCATTGAACGATTAGAGAATTCACAAGCGAAATCGCATCTGTTAGCTGAATTACCAACTGTGAAGTGGGAGCATATTGGAGGGCAGCAAGAAGCCATAGAATCTATTCGCCGGGCCATAGAGTACCCACTTCTTCATGCGGAGTTATTTTCTCAGTATCAATTTGAACAACCCAAGGGATTTTTACTCTATGGCCCTCCAGGCTGTGGGAAAACATTAATTGGCCAAGCCACGGCGGCAAGCTTGGGTGCAATCTTGGCCAATGACGGTGGGGCGGCGACGTCATTCATTGCTGAAAATTCTAAAAAAGATTCTTCTTCAAAGCTTCCGCCAATCAATGGTGGAGTCTTTCTGCATATTAAAGGACCGGAAGTGCTCAATATGTGGGTAGGGGAGTCGGAACGAATTATCCGTGATTTATTTGTGCAGGCCAGGCAACAGCGGCAAGAAGGGAAGTTACCTTTTCTCTTCATTGATGAAGCCGAATCTATATTGGGAACGAGACGGACCATGCGATCGTACAATGTCTCCAACACCTTGGTGCCAATGTTTTGTGCGGAACTCGATGGGATTGAAAGTCTGACCCAGGTGGTGGTGATTCTCGCTTCGAATCGACCAGATATGATTGATCCGGCAGTTTTGCGGCCTGGCAGAATCGATCGAAAAATTAAAGTTGGGCGACCTGGACGACAGGATGTAACCGAAATCTTGCGAGTGTATTTAAAGGCTGACCTGCCTTACGCCAAGAGCGGTGGCTCAGGCGATGACACGGCAGTCTCCGAAATCATTGACGGATTAGTCGAGAATTTATTTCAACCGAGTCAGGGAAATCGAGTGTTGGCTATTCGGTTGCGCAACGGACGGCGCGAAATTCTGTCTCGCCAAGATTTATTGAGTGGAGCCGTCTTGGCAGGAATTGTTCGACGTGCCAAAGAACGAGCGATTGAGCGAACAATCAAAGCCGGCGATCAGCAATCATCAGGTCTGACCTTAGAGGATTTACTCATTGCAACCAATGCAGAATTCAAGGAAAGTGAAATCTTTCCACCGGATGATTCTGCAGAGGAATGGTTGAAGCTTCTAGATTATCATCCGGATCAGGTCGTGGGAGTCTCGTCCTTAAAACCAGGCAAAGACGCAGAAGAGCATCGGGTCTCTCAAATTGTCTAATTCATCGATAAACCCAGTTCGTTTATTTGGGATTGAAACTGAGTACGGTATCGCCCGGGAAGACACCGAGACGGCAGATCCTGTCGTGGAGTCTATGGAGTTAGTTCGGGCCTATTTGGACGGACATTTTACTCGTCGCTGGGACTATCGAGGCGAACATCCTCACGAAGATCAACGAGGGTTTCGTGTTACCGAATTAGCCCAGGATAAAGAAGAAGATCTTTTCGCCGAACAGGATGCCCATCGTCCTTTTTCCTTTCATGAAATGAAAAGTGATCTGGTGTTGCCCAACGGCGCACGATTTTATAACGATCACACGCATCCCGAATATGCCACGCCAGAATGTCGCACGATCAAGGATATCGTGGCGCATGACCGTGCGGGCGAACGAATCCTGTGGGTGGCTGCTCAACGACGCAATGAAGTGCTGGGTGGACGGGTCGTCCAATTGTATAAAAACAATACAGACTTCCATGGCCATAGTTACGGGTGTCATGACAACTATTTGGTTCCGCGAGCCATTAATTTTGATAACCTTGTTCGCGGGCTTCTTCCGTTTCTGGTCAGTCGGCAAGTGATTGCAGGGGCCGGGAAGGTTGGCCGAGAGGCGCAAGAACGTGGGTTTACGCCAGGTGGGTTTCAACTCTCGCAACGGGCTGATTTCATGGAAACCGAACTGAGTGTGGATACTATGCACAATCGTCCGATACTCAATACACGCGATGAACCACATGCGACTCGTGAACGGTATAGACGCCTACATCTCATCTTAGGCGATGCCAATATGTGTGAATACACCACGGCCTTGAAAATCGGCACAACACGAGTTGTGCTCGATATGATTGCAGCAGGATTTATCCCATCGTTTGATTTAGTATCTCCTGTTGCGGCGATTCAGGCCATTTCCCAAGATCCTGATTTGAAGACTGTCGTCAAACGACAAGAGGGCGGGACGATATCAGGGTTGGACATACAACGAGAATATGTCGAACAGGCTCGTCGTGTTCTGACGAATATTGATGAAGAAACTGAATGGATTCTCCAGGAATGGGAACAGGTGATTGATCAGCTACAGAAGGATCCGCTGCAATTGCTTGGGAAGATTGATTGGGTGACCAAGCGATGGTTGCTTGAATCGTTTGTCCAAGATGAAGGAATTGGATGGGACGATCCTTGGCTGGCCAGTTTAGATTTGGAGTATCATAATATCGATCCAGAACGTGGGTTGTTTTACGGATTAGAAGCTGAGGGGCGAGCTACGAGTATTTCTCAGGAAGACGAGATTCAAGAGGCCATGAAGCGTGGGCCTCTGGATACCCGCGGAGGACTGAGAGGATTGTGCGTGCAACGATTTGGAGAAGACATCAATTCAATACAATGGGAAGGGGTGGATTTCAATGGGAAAGATGGAAAACTCCATCTTGACCTGCTTGACCATCTTGAGCCAGTGTCTGTGGCTCACTGTCGAGCAGCGCTGGAAGCTGCAAAAACCCCACTGGATGTCATTGAATCCATGACAGTCGAGCAATAGGCAATATTCCCCTTCTTTGTAAGGACGGAGAGTTTTTTCGAAGAGGGAAAACTCCGGAGCGAGAAGCGTTGAGTGTGTAGGACTCAATAAATCACGAATAAATACGCGATAGGTAAAGAAGATAAATGACGTATGTGGAGGATACAATTATGGAACACGCAATGAAATTTGTTCAGTTGATCGGAAGTCTCGACCGAAAAGAACGACCGGTCGACCCCATCTCAAAACCCTCAGGGCCTGGTGATGATTCAGGCCCAAAACGTCCAGAAACGGATTCGCCGTCTCGTGACAATCTCATGAAGCGCATGAAAAAAGTCGATCCCAAGCAGGCCGAGAAGTATCGTCAACGGACTGGAGAATAATGAGCATGGGACAACAGGGAGATTTTCTTCAAGTGCTTCAAGAGCAGGGCTATGCGATGGATACACTCTTTCCTTCTTCGAATGGGATCAGTGCATTAGCACAT
This sequence comes from Nitrospirales bacterium, assembly GCA_029261235.1. Lineage (GTDB taxonomy): Bacteria > Nitrospirota > Nitrospiria > Nitrospirales > UBA8639 > Nitrospira_E. Next base: position 6,867 of record JAJDBS010000036.1, on the reverse strand, counting down.
CCCGACCTGACGACAGGAACCACGGTCTTTGCCATGAAATATGCCGATGGAGTCCTCGTGGCCGGTGATCGGCGGGCAACCGCTGGGAATGTTGTGATGTATGACCGGACGGATAAAGTTTTGGAAATCGATCGTTTTTCAGTCATGGCCATTGCGGGAGTTCCGGCTACGGCGTTTGAAATGGCAAGAGTCTTAGAGCATTCCTTTAAATATTACCGAAGAAGCCAGTTGCAGGATTTAAGTTTTGAAGGAAAGTTGCGTGCTCTCTCAACGCTCTTGAAAAACAATGCCCCAGCGGCGTTGGCTGGGACGGGGACAGTGGTGCCGGTGTATGCCGGGTACGATCAACTTGAAGGATGTGGGAAGATTTTCTTCTATGACATCCTAGGGGCCGAATTTGAAGCAGTAGAATATGCGGTTTCCGGATCGGGATCATCCACGATTCGCGGTATCCTCTATTATATGAACCGGTGGGGAAATAATGGTCCCGTTGCCGGGATGAATGAAGAAGATGCCTTGACATTTATCCTGCGTCTCATGACGAGTGCGGCAGAGTTCGATTCTGCGACGGGGGGCGTTGACGCCCAAGCGCAACTATATCCTATCGTCAAACGCGTCTCGGCTGAAGGTGTCAGAACAATTCCCGCTGACCGTTTGAAATCGCTCTATTCAGAAAAGGTATTAACCTGATGTATGAAGAACCCTACCGCTGGATTGAAGCGGTCGCCAATCGTCGAAATTATTTAGATGATCAATTTAGTCAGGGCAATCCGTTAGTTGCCGTCTCTTTTGCCAAAGGCATTCTTCTGGTCACCGTGAATCGCGGCACGGAAAAGATTTATGAAATATACGATCGTATCGCCTTAGGCGGAATGGGACATCCAGCGGATCTCGAAAAATTACGATATACGCTATTGGATATGGCCCATGTTGAAGGATTCCAACGGTCCCCATCCGATGTGACTGTAGCCCGACTGATGAAAAATGGGTTAGCTCCAGTCATCAAGCAAGCCTTTGAAGAAATTTATAAGGCTCCCTACATTACCAAGGTCTTGTTAGCTGAAGTGGGAGCGACGCAGGATCGGGATCGCATCTTCAGTATTAACTATGACGGCATGTATGAAGAGCAGAAGGAATTTGGGTTATTAGCCGCGTCCCCTTCCATTCGTGAAAGCCTGGTAGAGGAATGGAAAGCTCAAGAACGCCCGACGTCGTTACAGAACGCATTAGAGGTGAGTCTTCGTCTATGGGGGATCTCCAGCCTGCTCCAAGCCTCAACGTCTGTTCCAGATGCAGAAGAGGAAGAAACTGTTTCTTCAACGATTGACGTCGTATCCACTATTCCCGATGATGAAGCCATTGCTACTCGCATTAAGGAAACACTAGCCAAAGAAACACTGGAATGCGTGCTACTTGATCGGGAAAGCGGGAAAATGGAAACCTATCGCACCCTGACCCAATCCGAACTTCAACCCTTAATCCCCAAATATTTCGAACCGGTCAAAGAATCATAATTTCCATCTTAAATATTTCTTAACCTCCCTCTCCCTTTAAGGGAGAGGGTAGGGTGAGGGTAAAGAATCACAAAATTAGTTAAAGCATACTCTAGAGCCAATTACCCCATGAAAAATAGAATCTTCGGAATAGAAACAGAATACGGCCTGCTCATTAAGGCGGATCAATCGAATGTGTCACCGTCTGGTGTCGCTCGCCATATCATCCAACATTTATTCGGCAATAAAAAACAGGGCATCATTGACTGGCATTATCGTGGTCATGATGAACCGCCAGGCAATGGCGGCTTTCTTCTCAACGCCGGGCGAATGTATGTCGACATGGGACATTTAGAATATGCCTCGCCAGAATGCCATTCATTGTGGGATCTCTTGGCGGTCGATCGTGCTGGAGACTTATTGTTGCAAGACTGCCTAGACGAGCTCGAGCTGTCTGACAAGGTCTCCATTATCAAAAATAATATTGATCATGAAACGGATGCCACCTTTGGCTGCCATGAAAATTATCTTGTGTCCCGAGAATTTCCCTTCAACTATCAAGGTCTTGGATTGCTGATGCCCTTTCTCGTCACTCGCCAGGTCTTTACAGGGGCTGGGCGCATTGGTATGGCACGCACGGCGGATGGATGGGTTGGCTTAGATGATATCGAAGGAGGGAGAGGAAATCATTCAGGGACATCAGCTGAAGAACCCGTGATCTATCAAATTTCGCAACGTCCAGATTATATCGTCAACGACTTTTTTGAATGGGTCCAACACAATAGGGCTATCGTGAATACTCGTGACGAACCGTTGGCTGATCCTGAACGATTCCGTCGGTTGCACTTACTCATGGGTGATTCCAACATGGCTGAAGAAGCTACACTATTGAAAATGGGCACGACGGGATTGGTGCTTCAGCTCATCGAAGATGGCCATGCACCGACAGGCTTGGATTTTGATGATCCTGTGCAGACCTTGCGTGGAATCTCACGCGATCAAAAACGAGAATGGATGGTCACCCTCTCAAGTGGCAAGCATTTGTCAGCCTTGGATATTCAAGAAGAGTTTTGGGAGGCCGCCTCTAAACACTATGCGGGGCAAGATGAAGAAACCGACTGGGTGTTGGTTCATTGGGAATCAGTCGTCAAAGATTTACGAAAAGGCTATCAGGCTGTTGTCGGTCGAGTGGATTGGGCGTCTAAGCTCTGGTTGTTAGAGAACTTTCGCGAAGCCGAGAAATTAGAATGGGATGATTCGTGGTTGAAAAGTTTAGATTTGGAATACCACAATGTGGACCTGCAAGCTGGTTTGTATCACGGTATGGCCGAAGAAGGTGATGCCCCGCGCTTCACCACCAATGAATTAGTCAATTTATCGAAACATACCCCGCCACGAAACACGCGGGCCTTTGGTCGTTCAGAGGTCATCAAGCATGTCGTCAAAGAAGGCTGGGCCGATTTTCTCGAGAAAACCGCCAAACACCAAGACCCGCGTAATCCACCCTATGTCATCAATTGGTCAGTCCTACAACTTCAAGGTAGCCCACCGTTCGTCATGTCCGACCCCTTCCGCACCTACGTCCAAGAAAGCCTCCACTATTGCACAGAATCACAGTCATTAAAGCCTGAAGTAGAGCCACTCTAATTCCCCCTTCTTGGCCACAGAAGAAATCACTTCCTGATCTTCCCCTGGTTTTGTAGGCACTTGGTTAAGCCGCGCTAGCCAGTTTCTCATATTCGGCTGGAGTCAGATAGCCGAGAGCCGAATGGCGTCGCTGCCGATTATAAAACACTTCAATATAGTCAAAGATCTCCGTCCGGGCTTCCTGACGCGTCTGGTAATTTCGAACATGAATGAGTTCCACTTTCAACGTGTGGAAGAAACTTTCCGCCACCGCATTATCCCAACAGTTGCCCTTGCGGCTCATACTGCATTGAATCCCCGCAGCGTTCAGTCTAGCTTGAAAGGCTTTGCAGGCATATTGCACGCCCTGATCGGAATGGTGACTAAGGCCTTGCTTCGGATGCCCATTCTTCATGGCCATCGTGAACGCATCCATGACTAACTGTTGCGTCATCCACCGATCCATCGCCCAGCCCACTACTTTTCGATGATACAAATCGAGCGTGACGGCCAAATACAGCCAGCCCTCTTGCGTGGGGATATACGTGATGTCGGAGACCCACCAGCGATTGGGGGCGGCGACCACAAATTGGCGCTTCAAGAGATTCGGGGCCACGGGATGGCTATGTTTCGAATTGGTCGTTGCCCGGAACTTCCGTTTGTGTCGAGAAGCAATCCCATGTGCCCGCATGAGCTGGGCCACTCGGTGTTTGCCACACGGATGCCCATTCACAGTCAACTCGGCATGGACACGAGGGCTGCCGTATGTCTGTCGACTGCGTTGATGAACCGCCTTGATCTCGACCAGCAACTGCCGGTTCTTCCGGCTGCGTAGGCTCTCGGGACGTCGCAGCCAGGCATAGAACCCACTGGTGCCCACTTCCAGCATCCGGCACATCAGGCCTACTGGAAATGCTTCTCGATGATCCCGAATAAAGGCATACCTCATAGGGAATCCTTCGAGAAGAGCGCTGCCGCTTTTTTTAAGATGTCTCGTTCCATCCGCAATCGGACATTCTCTCGGCGCAGGTGGCGCAGCTCCTCTTCGTCAACACGTCCTTGCCCATTACCGGGGAAGGCCCCGGCCGAACACTGAGCTAATTCCTGCTTCCAGCGGCCTAACATGGTACCTCGAATGCCCAAATCACGGGCGACTTGAGCCACGCTGCCCCTACCTTCGGTCAACAACCGAACGGCTTCCACCTTGAACTCTTTGGTAAAACTCATTCGTAATCGTCCCATCGACACCTCCTCAAGTACATTATCCATACTTAATGACGCGTCCACAAAATCGGGGGAAGATCATCCAGTACGCTACGAACCGCACCTCCGTTTCTTGCAAAAATGTTATTATGAAGGGAATCCTAATCCCAGTTTCACTCCGAGTTCGTTTCCGGTTTTACTCCAAGTTCCAGACCTATCACAATCACTCTCCATCACAAGCAAAATGTTTGAATTCCCTTTATGGCCGGATGTTTTATGACACCCTGCTAGGGTCAGTTCTGTGTTATTTCATGAAAATTTCCGTAAGATAATTATTGGATATGGCTAGTGAACACATATACCCAAAGCCAAGACACTTTCTTCGATGACGATGACTGTCTGTTGTCATATTGGAAAGATAGACGCGGGCGTGAGAGGTTTTGATTGATTACTGTCATGCTTCGTCAACGTAACGACGCAGGCTTGATCTAACTGAATTTTGCTCAGCAGAGGTGGGGCATGCTCCATCCATAATTTTGAGTGTACAGGATGGCGACGGTTTCGAGTGTGAGTTTAAGGGAATTATTTAACACCTGATTTCCTTGCTGCTGCTTGCAAATCTACGTCGAGGGTGGCCAGCGGGAGATTGCACCGTAAGGCTAGTTCTATGTAGGACGCGTCGTAAGCAGAAAGATTGTGGCGTCGAGCTAGTTGTAGGGTCTCAGCCATCGCATGCGCAAATGTACCGGAATCTACTTTAATATCTAGGTCTTCCAGCATTTCAAGAAATTCTGCACTTCGCGCTTCTGTTGTCAGATCTTTTGCTTCTGCCTTGGTAATGACGTTTGCGATTTCGAGTCCCCATGACCACGGGGCAAGTTTGTTTTTACTAGTAAAAAATTATCGACGTCACATAATCATCTAGCCCCTCGCATGGTTGCCTACGAATTTCAGAGCAAGATAGCTTGCAAAATTTTGATACTTCGTTTGGGCATATGGCCTTTGAACATATAACTTTCTTCCATGGCTCCTCAATGGCTTAATGTATCGTGTTTGAGATCTAACGGAGCAGGGATAATCTTTACCTTCAATTACTCTCAAAGTTTCCATGCCAGGGTTGAATTTCAAGTTTACTTATTTACACGATTCTTTTACTTTAAGGAAATAACGTGTTGGTCTTGGATTTATTCATTGGCCACACCTAATTATTTGACGATTCTTAAAGTATCTATGTGAATAGAGTTGGTCGTTTTGTCTTTCTCGTATCTTAGATAACTGAATCCACATACCTACAATACACGCTGTGATTTTGAACCATGACTTGATTGAGGAAGTCAGGATTACGTTTTTCTCAGTTTTAAAACCTATAAATCATGTGAAGAGGCGTTTTTTGAATATCAAAGCAATAGTAATCTGCGTCTCCTGTTGGACAATGCTTCTGCTTTTCCACGCGCCTTTTGCCTTTGCGGAGTCGCCCAGTCCAACTGTCCATTGGGGCGGGTTCGCCTACCCAGATCAGAATCCAACACTTGAACTCGGGTATACGGGGAACCGTTTTACCGAATTAAATGGTGAAGGTCTCCGATTTAATGGCATTCGAGAAACCATGGGTCTGAATTTTGGATCCATCAGTTGGACGGAATTTTTTGAGAAAAATCCGAATTGGTCCACAAATCTCACAATTGGTGCAGGCCCAACTGGAGAGCAACCCACCAAATGGCTTCAAAATGAATTTATTCATGAGGCGATTATTGGAATCCCTAAAGTTCCTGTGAGACAAACACGGAATGAGTTTGATTTTATGGTGGATGGCTCTCTTACCTACTGGATGAATCAATCTGCCAAACAGCGATATATTTTTGCAGGTGGTGGCTTCTCGACAGGGTCTCTCTATCATGAGCTGTTTATCCGTGGAGGGGCACGTCGTGTACCCATTGGGACTTGGTTCGCGGATCAGATTCCAAAAAAGTGGCCAAACGTTATCCCTTCGCTTCTCTCAGGTTTCCGGGTTTCAGGGATGCTTCGATATGGGCGGTCTTATTCGGGAAGTGCTTTTAAAGATGTGGCCCCTCAAACGTATCAAGGACAATTCTCACTGAGTTGGGGTATTTATGATGAACAATTGGTACCCTTCTTTGAGCTAGAATCCGGAGTTACCTTGGATTCCGGATTATTCACTGATTTTCGTGGGGACGCTTTAGAAGAGTGGTTTGTTTCCCTCATTACTGTTCGCATACGGCATTTCACCTTTGAAACGTGGAATGATCTCATTAATCAAAAAGATTTTGGACCAACTTACGGAGGCAGAATCATGGTCAATATTTACCCCTGCATAAAACAGCCTTCAGATTGTTTCCTACCTGAATAAATTACAAGCAAGATTGTTATGATAGGTGATAGGCAAGGGTGAATTCAAAGGTGAAGTGCAACACTAGGAATTTTCGCCAGGACTTCCGCCGGGGTACGAAACTGAAGGCGTTTGCGTGGCCGATGATTGAGTAAGGCCGTCGCTCGGGCCACGGCTTGATGACTGATTGTAGAGAAA
>JAJDBS010000035.1 GCA_029261235.1 Nitrospirales bacterium | reverse complement strand
GGAAATTGGAGCCGATGTGATTATGAAGGGCACAAAGGTCGATGGAATTTACGACGCTGACCCCGTCACCACCCCAACAGCAAAACTGTTTACTGAATTACCTTTCTTATCTATTCTGAATAAAAGCCTAAAAGTGATGGATGCTACGGCGATCACGCTATGCATGGATAACGATCTTCCTATTATTGTGTTTAATTTGACCTCTTCAGGCAACATCAGGAAAATATTGGAAGGTCAGTCCATTGGCACAATGGTTTCGAAGGACTCTTGCCTCAACGAATAGAGGAACCGAACATGAGCGATCCAACCATTCAAAAAGTCAATCAACTTATGGAAGGTGCTATTGAGCACATCAAAAGAGAATTTACTGCCCTGCGAACAGGACGGGCATCTTTGGGCATACTCGATCATATTAAGATCGACTATTACGGCACACTGACCGCCCTGAAACAAGTGTCAAACTTGGGCATTCCCGAAAGCCGCCTCATAACCATTCAGCCATGGGATGTGGCGCACATTAAAGACATTGAGCGTGCCATCATCAGCTCAGACCTCGGGCTAAGCCCCTCAAATGATGGCAAGCTGATACGCCTCCCTATTCCTCCTCTAAGCGAAGAACGTCGCAAAGATCTGGTCAAACTCAGTAAAAAATACGGGGAAGAAACGAAAGTACAAATTCGGGGTTTTCGTCGAGATGGCAACGACGAATTGAAGCAAAGACAAAAGGACAGTACACTGACCGAAGATGAGCTTCGTCATTTAGAAAGTGAAAATCAAAAACTTACTGATAGATTCATTCATACGGTTGATGAACTCATTAAGAAAAAGGAGGAGGAAATTCTTTCGATCTGAGATCTACCTGTGACTGCCTCCCCTTCTTCTTCATCTCTGCCTCGATCGCCTCTCACTGTTTCGATTCATCTTGATACCCTCAAATCAAACTTCCAGCACATTAGGCAATACCTTTCGCCAAACACAAAAGTTCTGCCAATTATTAAAGCCGACGCCTATGGCCACGGTGCCGGTCCTATCGCACAAGCCTTAGCCTCATTGGACATCTTTGGGTTCGGTGTCGCATCAGTCACGGAGGGCATTCTCTTACGTAAACACCAGATTCATCACCCTATCATTATCATGGGCCCACTTTTGGGCGATCATCTCCACGATATCATTCACTTTGATTTAACGCCTGTCATTTCCCATCCTGCCATCCTTGATCAACTTCTTACCCAACTCCCTTTGAATAAACGACCATTCCCTATTCATCTCAAAATCGATACAGGCTTACACCGATTAGGCTTTGAGGCCAAAGAAGCTCTGGCATTAATTCCGTCCCTTACTTCCCCGACATCGGCGGTTAACCTACAAGGCTTCCTCACGCATTTTGCTGATGCCGACAATCCTGATCCACATCTGACCAATCAGCAGCTTCACCGGTTTCAAACATGTATCCAGCAGATCAATGAGCAAGGAATCTCGATTCCTCTCTATCATATGGCCAATAGTGCAGGAATACTTTTTCATCCAGCGTCCCATTTGGACTTGGTTCGCCCTGGCATCATGCTCTATGGCTATGCGCCGAGGGCCGACAATGATTCTACTCTCATCTCCTTGTCACCGGTCATGGAAGTGAAAAGCTACATCGCGCATCTTCGCTCGCTGGAACCGGGCGAAGTGGTCGGGTATAACGCACTCTTTCGGACGAGGAGACTATCACAGATCGCGATTTTACCAATAGGGTATACCCACGGCTTCCCACGAGGACTTACAGGCCATGGACATGTGCTCATCCAAGAAACTGCGGCACCCATCATTGGAAAAATTTGTATGGATATGATGATGGTGGATGTCACTGATATTCCACACCCAACCATCGGAGAAGAAGTGGTGCTCTTAGGCAGACAAGGGGAAAGTGAAATTACAGCGCAGCATTATGCTACGTGGCTCGATACGATTCCTTATGAAATTCTCTGTGGAATCGGAGGAAAAGCCAATCGTACGTATATGCCATCAGTCGTAGATTGATTCTTCTCTAAGACTACTGATGATGAAAGGTCCGACACGACATTACCACGAAAAACCGACGAATCGACAAACGCACTCTGACTTAGGATGTTTTTAAGGTCCGATTTAATTGTTTTTCAACTGCCGCGACTTTACCAGTCAGCCGCCCTGCATGCCCTTCCCGATAATCCACCTTCATGACACAAGAAATTCGTGGACAATCTTCCTTCATGCGTTCGTAACATTGCTTTACAACAGCTAACACATCATCCCATTCGCCTTCTAATACCGTACCCATAGGATTCAACCGATAATCCACGCCACTTTTATCAATGATGTCCAGGGAACGCGAGACGTATTCACTGACACTCTCCCCTTTGCCAAGAGGAGACATACTAAATTCTAGTAGGACCATCATCCACCTTCCTTTCCAACTTGCTCGATCTCTTGCTGTTCAGACAATTTCCAAGAATTGGGATAGCGAAGCGTTGCAGTCAATGCAAACCCATCGACAGCGTCAATTAATCGGTCACGACGACGACGGTCACTAGCTTCGGTCTTCTTCAATTCCTCACGTAAGGCCCCTAGCCAATCCAGAAATTGATCAAATTCTTCGTCAAAAACTGATTCAAAGTTTTCACGAAGAACCCGAGCTAAAGCTGGAGCGGTCCCACTGGTACTAATCGCCATACGCAACGGACCACGTTTGACCAACGCGGGCATAAGAAGAGTTGAATATTCAGCTTGGTCCATCGACCAGACTAAAAAGCGTTCAGTCTTGGCCAATTCATACAAAGATTTAGCCAACGCCAAGTCATCTTTCAGAACATTCAGGATTAACACGCAATCCTGAGCATCCGTTGAACGAAAATTACGTCCACGGTGAATAATTTTTCCTGAAGCCGTCAATTTTCTCAAATCCACATGCAATGTGGGATGCACCACTGTAATTTTAGCCCCAGCATCCAAAAGACGTGTGATTTTATCCACAGCCTCTTCGTCACCACCGATCACTAAACATTGGCGACCATCTAAATCTAATGTCGCTTGAAAACCCGCGTTATGACTCATAAACATGCCTCCTTCAGAAACGAACTATCATACCCAAGACGTACCAGAGAAGAAAATATAGCATTCCTCTTTTATGTGGAAATTAACCGAAACCAATACTGGTCCAAATCACAAACAACCTAAGGCGAGACCAAGAAGTGAAAAATGAGAGAAGATGGCGGGAAATCTTAGGGAAAGAATAATCGTGCCAAGAATGAGCAATCAACCAACACTCTGCTGCAAACCTTCTGAACTCTGCACTCCTAAGGATTCATAAATCTTGAGAGTCGCCTTGGACTTATTCAAAGTGTAAAAATGTATTCCTTTCACCTTATTGTCGATCAAATCTCTGACTTGTTCTGTTGCCCATTGAATGCCAACATTTTCGGCACCGGTATCATTTTCAGCTCGCTCCATGGCCCGTAACAACTTGGCCGGGAAACGCGCACCTAAGGCCAATTCCGACATTCGAGCCATCCCTTTTCGTGAACCAATCGGCATGATTCCGGCAATAATGGGAATTTTAATACCAGCGACCTCACACCGCTCGCAAAAATCATAAAAATCACGATTATCAAAAAACAGCTGCGTGCAAATATAATCAGCTCCTGCATCAACTTTTCGCTTGAGATGCTCCATTTCAATCAAACGATTCGGTGTTCCAGGATGTCCCTCAGGAAATCCCGCGACACCAACACCCATCGTTGGAAATTGTTTTTTGATAAACTCGACTAAGTCCAGAGCAAATGGAAACCCATTTTTGGGAATCTCAACGGTACTGGCGCCTTGAGGAGGATCTCCTCGAAGAGCCATAATATTATGAATGCCATTCTCTTGATACTTGTCTAATATTTGATGAATCTCATCACGTACCGACCCAACACAGGTTAAATGTGAAACGATCGTCAAATCGGTTTCCCGCTGAAGCTTCACCACCAAATCATGTGTGCGCTCACGGGTCGTACCGCCAGCGCCATACGTGACACTTACATAGGCAGGCTTCAAAGGCATTAAGGCAGAAATGGAGGCAAAAAGCTCCTCAGAGGCTCGTTCAGTTTTAGGGGGAAAAAATTCAAAGCTAATCGCAGGATTATGATGTCCTAATACTTCTGATATATGCATATCCATACCTTAGTGGCCTCCTAACGTTTTGTCTAGTTGTGGTGTCGGCAAAGTCGCGTGAAAAATCAAGAGAGCAGGCCCCACACACCAACGAAACAATACGACGGCCAGTAACCCGATCAACAGAAACACCGAAAAGACATGCCACCCTGATAACTCAGACATGGCGAACGGAATATTATGAGAAAACAGAGTCGCTCCAAATGCCTCATATCGAACAATCCCCATCATTACAAGGGTCATCGCGACATTCACAAGACCACCCCAGACCAAACCATTGACATGGGGAGCCATAAACGAGGCATTCAGTAAAACCAGTGCTAATAAAGCCGCAGTTAGACTCACAAAAAAAATGAGGGACGTCAAGGTTGTCCCTTCAATCAGTTCCGCTTGAGGCCGGCTCTGTAAGAGAAGATATAACCAGGGCCCAATCAGCATTTGAGGAACCAGCCCAGATAATATCCATCCCATCCCATATCGAATAAGATCCGGCGAACTTTTTCGTAATTCCGTGACCTTCTGGCTTTGCGGCACTCTCGGTATTAATGTTCCAAATAATCCTAGTAATGCCACAACCATTCCACCCGTCACCATGGCTGAAAAAAGAAGATGAAAACTCTTAGGAATAAGGCGGGACCATTCCCATTCCGCCGAACTTCCTAACAACCATCCAGCAGACACTTGACCCACATTAGCCATGACATCCCAACGTTCAATCCAGAACAAGGCGGCCCCCATAAAGAATATCATGGCAAGAACCATAAGCATGACGCTCGGAATCTTCCGCTGACAAACTTGTTGTTGCAGACGCCAAAGAATAACTAACCCCATCAAATATCCGAGAATCTCCTCATAGCTCCATGGGCCATCAGCCACATGCTTCTCAGGAAGAGGATAGCTCAAAACCCAGGGGACAAGAATTCCAATAACAGCCAAAATAACAGCCAGGGCTACCGTCAAACGGTACGTTAAGAGACAGAGGAATTGACTCAGCCCAGTATCCTGAGTTTCTCCTACCAAGCGTTGAAACAAAAAAGTTCCCAAACAAAGGATCGATAATCCCAATGGCAAAAGGATCCGCCAAACATCCAGCACACTAAACAGCAACAATCCGTCAAGCATAATAATCAATGTATAATGGACGTTAGAGTAAACAAATGCGAACTGATTTTCGTTGATACGGTCTGAAACGAGACCTGGCCATGGCACAAACCCATCGACATAGTCTTAGACAGGATCACGGAGCGAATTGAAGCCAATGCCCAAGATTCTCCTTTTTACAAACCTTTGATAGATGAATTACATAATTTTTCTGCACCAGCAGATCCTTCGACATACTCTGATGAACGAGAAATTATTGCGTGCACGCAGAATTACGGTATGATTATTCAAGAAATACCTACGCAAATAGGGCCACCAATAATTAACAGTTCTCATAGGCATTTGTCTCATCAAGACGACTGAACCATGGCTTGAACTCTGAAAAACTCGAAATTTCAGTTAAATGCTAAAAAGACTGTGCATTTTTAAAGGAGCTATCCATGGCAAAAATGCCGAAAACACTTCAGACAATCGTCATTGAACAGGTCAAACCAGAGCTCGATGGAGGGCGCTATCCGGTCAAACGAATCGTCGGAGAAACATTTGAAGTCACAGCCGATATTTTCAAAGAAGGCCATGACACCATTGCGGCCAAGCTTCGATACAAAATTTTAGATGAGAAAACTTGGCAAGAAACACCCATGCATCATGTCGACAATGATCAATGGGCCGGCTCATTATCACTGTCAGCAAACACGCGTTATATCTACACCGTGGGGGCCTACGTCAAGACATATGAAACGTGGAAGATTGAACTTGAGAAAAAACATGGCGTGATTCCGGATATGACCAGTGAATTACTAGAAGGTCATGCGCAAGTGACAGAAACTCTCTTTCTATCGAAGGGTTCGGACCGAACAGCACTGACAACATGGCTGAGCAAATGGAGCCAGGCTCAAGATCAAGAGAGCCAGATCGCCATTGCCTTAGATCCCCAACTTGGCCTACTCATGGACCAATATGAACACCGCGCCGCATGGACATTGTATAAGCAAGAACTTGAAGTGATCGTGGATCGAGACCGAGCGTATAATGGGGCTTGGTATGAAATCTTTCCCCGTTCGGAAGGCACAACAGAAGGAAAAGGAGGAACCTTTAAAGATTGTGAAGCACGACTTCCGATTATCCGAGATATGGGATTTGATATTTTGTATCTTGCGCCAATCCATCCCATCGGAGAAACCAATCGAAAAGGCCGCAATAATAGCCTAACGGCCAACCCTGGAGACCCAGGAAGTCCCTGGGCCATTGGCAGTCAACATGGAGGCCATGATGCGGTTGAACCTGCTTTAGGTACGCTGCAGGAATTTGATAGTTTCCAAGAAGCCGTGCGCAATCACGGGATGGAAATCGCATTGGACTTTGCCATCAATGCCACGCCTGACCATCCATACGTTACACAACATCCTACGTGGTTTAAACAACGACCCGATGGCACGATTAAATACGCGGAAAACCCGCCTAAAAAATATGAAGATATCTATGCGTTCGATTTCTATTCAAAAGACTGGCAAGAGATCTGGCAGGAGATGAAGCATGTGCTGCTTTTCTGGATTGAACATGGCGTAAAAATTTTTCGAGTGGACAATCCTCATACAAAACCAGTCGTCTTCTGGGAATGGGTGATTGGAGAGATTCAACGAGAACATCCTGATGTACTTTTTTTAGCAGAAGCCTTCACCAAACCAAAAATGATGCAGGTCTTGGCCAAATCTGGATTTACGCAATCCTACACCTATTTCACCTGGCGCAATTCCAAGCAAGAGATGACTGAATATCTGACTGAACTCACGCAATCCGAAATGAAAGAATATTTTCGCCCGAACTTTTTCCCTACCACACCTGATATCCTCCCACCGATTCTCCAAGAGGCCGGACGCCCAGCATTTAAATTTCGCTTCTTCTTAGCCGCGACCTTATCAACCACGTATGGCATCTATAACAGCTATGAACTCTGTGAAAATCAGGCTATTCCAGGAACCGAGGAATATAAGAATTCTGAAAAATATGAAATCCGCCACTGGGACTGGGATCGTCCAGGGAATATTCGAGACTACATTACCCGCATCAATCAAATCCGACGGGCCAATCTTGCCTTACAGGCCTTTACCAATCTGAAATTTTACCAATCCGATAATGAACACATTCTGTTCTATGGCAAGATGACTCCAGACCAAACGAATATTCTCCTCTTCGCGGTCAACATGGATCCCTACCACACACAGGAAGCCCGGCTCACGATTCCTCTAGAAGAATTCGGTATTCCTACAACTGCTCCCTATCACCTCCATGAACTCATTCAAGACTATCAGCACGACGTCGTAGGACCGGAATACATCATCCGCCTCGACCCCCAAACAGAACCTGCCGCTCTATTTAACATCCACTGGTAACCACTACAAGATCTAGCGGCAGAAGAAACCGTCAACTACAGCCCCTGGTGCAGGTCATTTATCGTTTCAAGAATTTCACTTTTCATAGTGGTGAATGTGCTTTAGTTTATTTCCACCCTCTCTAGCCTCGTTGCCCCAATTAGCCCTGGCTCAGGAACACAATCATATCGGTCAATCGACTAAGCTATACATAAGACATATTCAATGTTACGGTTTTTACTACCCGAGAACAGCCTAGAATCAAGCGCATCTAGATGATTTAGCAGGAGATCTAAGCCCTGACTATTGGCCTCAAAGAAGCATTTATCGATCGAGTTGTGAACCGAAATCCGCCCTTGATTAAATCAGGAACTATTAGCACGTAAAGAAAGGGAAACCGATGATTCAGCACCACTCAGTTATGGAATCCACGATCAAACAACCACGAAGAAGCAGTTCGTTACTGGTTATGGTGTTCCTGACCCTCATCTTGATGCCTCTCTCCCTACCTCTCGCACAGGCTGATACTATTGACTACGAACTGACCGCCGTTGGTGGGCTTGACGCAGATTTAACAGGAACGTTTAGTTATGACACCATGGCACTATTGCCAATTACCGCTTTGAACCTTGAACTCACCAACTCTCCATTGCCTGCCAACCCTCCATTTCCTTTAACTTTCAATGATATCACCCAGGTTCTCAGTGCCGACTTCATGGGTTTCACCCTCACGGTACCTAACCCTTCTACCCCAGCTATAATGATAGAGGTGGTAGTAGAGGCAATCGGGTGGGATATAGGAGGAGCGATCCTACCCACCTCACCAAATAACACCCTGGAGTATAGTTTTGCTGCAGATGGTCTAAATTTCGATGGCGTGAGTACCGTAACAGGCATGAGTGCCGGCGGCCCTGCCGTACCGGAACCTGGCACGGCCCTCCTTCTGGCGACTGGCCTACTTGGCCTGGCAGGGTATCGATGGAAGCAACGTCATTGAGCTCAGTCCAAAGGCAGCGTGCAACCCTGATTCAGCTTGTCGCCATCACAAAAGCTTGCCCACGCGTTCGGTTTAAGGTAAACCCATTCCGATGATATGAGGGGTGCCCATAATCGATACTGTCAAATGGTCACCCCCCATCCACTCACAGCAATTCGCTTCCACTCTCTCCTCTAACCTCTGCATCGCACAGAAGACGATTCTCAGTTAGGCCTTCCTAATCAACCCCAACCAGCGATCTAGATCTAATTCCTTCCAGAGCGGCAATTGATCCACCCACGCTCGCCAAATGCTACTGATCAGTCAATCAACGGAAGGATGATCAAGCCCTAAAAAAAATCATACTGCCAGTTAGAACGACACTTTACCGAGGACAGGATCTCCAACACAGGCCTTCTTTTATGACGTATCAGAAATTAACGAATATCGATGAATCGATGTCTTTTAGGGTCAGACACGTATAAAGCAAGTGGTCTCTCCGCCATAAACCCCAGATTTTATCGTAACTCGATAATCGTGACGCCATCTCCACCTTCAGCTGAATCGCCTGCACGATAGTTTTCTATGTAGGAGGAAGACTGACAAAACTCTCGTATGCCAAGCTTTAATGCACCGGTCCCCTGCCCATGTATAATTTTCACGTATTTCGCTTGATCCATAAGGGCTTGATCTAACGCGGCCGTCGTCCTCTCTAAGGCATCTTCCAATCGTACGCCTCGAAGATCATGTTCTTGTTGGTAGAATCCTGTCTTCATTGAAGAGTCGTTTGATACAGAAGAAAAACCAGCAGCATACCGTTCACGCGATTTTGACTTTTGTTTTATACGAGATGATGACGCAACGCGTACGGCTGAAGGTGAAATTTTTATAGTCTGCGAACCTACGCGAATAGAGACCTGCTTTCTTCCTTCAGGATCATCTTGCAAGATACCCACGGTGCCTAATTCATCAATTTCCACCAGATCCCCTACCTTGGGATTAGGAAGGGAGAATACCTCAGGTATAGGCAATTGTTCTTTTATATGTTGGTCGATAGAAGCCATCGATCGACGTGTCACTTGCACTCGAGATGGACTTTTCTCTTTTTTCAGCGTTTCAACGATTTCGGCCACCTGACGTTGTGCTTTTGAAAATTCTCGCTGCCATTGCTGCCGATGTCGCTTGCGTTCCTCACGTGTTTGAGTCGTCAGTTGCTCACGAAGAACATGGGCTTCGTCAAAGATCCGCTTGGCTTCTTCATGCCGCTGATGGGCCTGCGAGCGCTCTTCATTCAATTGGGAATACGTCTGTTGCAACCGTTGAAAGATATAGTCAAGATCCTGGTCTTCTCGCTGAATCAACCCGCGAGCTTCCTGAAGAATTCCTGGTTCTAAGCCTAATCGGTTAGCAATATCTAAGGCTGACGAACCACCTGGAATACCATCAATTAATCGATAGGTGGGGGAAAGGTTTTCGAGATCAAATTCCTGACTGGCATTTCGCACATGCGGATTTCGATAGGTCAATGTTTTTAGTGAGGGGTAATGCGTGGTCACAATATTGATACAGCCTAAATCACTCAGACGGTGTAAGATTGCCTCGGCTAAGGCGGCACCTTCAATGGGATCGGTTGAACTCCCGACTTCATCCAACAACACCAAAGACAAATGAGCTGAACCCTGTTCCTGAAATCGCAAATCTTCAAGTAAGGCAATGAGTGAAAGAATATGACCGGAAAAACTAGAGAGATCTCTATGCAAATCTTGTGTATCCCCGATATCCGCATAGATACGTTCAAAAAAGACCATTTCGGAATCGGGAGCGCACGGCGGAAGAAGACCAACTTTCACCATTAAGGCTATGAGTCCTACCAATTTGAGGGTGACCGTCTTACCTCCAGCATTCGGGCCAGAAATAATAAGGGTATGAATCTCTTGATCGAGAGTCACTGTATTGGCGACCACATAATCTTTGGATAGCACCAACAGTGGGTGCTTCGCATCGATAAGCTGTATACGACGATCTAGATTCAAATGGACGGGATAGCCCTCTATTTTCCTACTGAATTTTGCTTTCGCGACGAGACAGTCCAACTCAGCCAGTTGTTGAATATTTCCTTGGACAGGACCAACGTTTTCAGCCACGGTATCGGAAAGATCTTGAAGAATTCGACGTGTCTCTTGAGCCACTTGCAGGTCGGCAAATTTAATTGCGTTATTCGCTTCAATCAAGTGTCGAGGTTCGATGAAAACCGTCGCGCCACTGCTAGAAATATCATGAATAATTCCATCAATCTCATGTTGCCGTTCAACTTTGACGGGAATGACATAGCGGTTCTCCCGTTCAGCAAAATACTGGCCTTGTAACCGTTCTTCGTACTGTTCTGACGACACGAGACGTTCCAAACGCCCACGCATAGACTGGCGAAGATTCTGACTTTTTTGGGTGAGCTGCTGCAGGGCGGGACTCGCTGATTCACGCAGATCGCCCTGAGAGTCGATACAATGATCAATCGTTTGTTGAACCCAAGAGAGTTCCGCAAGCTGAACAGACCGCGTACTGACGGTGGGGCATGAGTCGCAATGAATTTCTAGCCAGCGTTTCGTAGCCTGACTCTTCGACAACACAAGGGAAACATCCCGTAAATCTAGACCTTCTAAAAAACCACCCTTGGCTGCTCGACCAAGAAGAGGACGAATATCTGGAAAATTCAATGCTGAAAGTGGCGAGTCACTGTCAAGTTGTTGAAATATTTCGAACGTCGCTTGTTGTAGTAGACGCGCTTCTTCGACATTTCTCGCAAATGGAAGTGCATGGCACAGTTCGGCCCCCATACTTGAAGCAGCTTGAGAGGCCACCGTATCAAGTAATTGATGCCATTCTAAAACCTGTTCAGTCTGTTCAACGAGCGCCGGCACTTTCATCGTGAATGAAGTGTAAAAAGGCAGGGAAGCTGATGCAAGCCTAGGCGACAAGAAAATGGAAAAAATTCTAGAGAACGATCATCATATGAGATGAAGAGAGAGCATGATCAAGTGGGAGGAAAAGAACAAACCATTCAGAAATTATTCTTGTACTGTATCAACTGAAGCATTCAAATCTTCGATCACCTTTTGAATATTCTCCTTGATATCTTGCCATGCCAGTTCACTATTATCCCGCAATTTTTCGATACGAGGGACCAAGGTGTCACGTTCTTTTTTAAAATACTCCAATTGCGCTTGCAGTTTCGCCCGTGTCTTTTCTTGTAATTCTAAGCTCTTTTCACGCAATTTTTGAATTTGACTATCCAAATCAGTGATCTGTTTTTGAAGAGTATCAGTCGATAAACCCATATTGTCTTGAGAGGAGGAAGCAGGAGATTTCTGATTCGCCCCACCCTCAGCGGCCACTGAAACAAGGGCCGGACCAAACAAAAAACACACCAGAAACACACCTACAGCCAATCGCTTGCGCATGTTCTGAATAGCTGAAGAATTACTCATTTGAAGCCCCCTCTTTCATTTTTTCATCCTATGATAGGTCTGATTTCTTGCTCACAACAGTTTTTTTTTCAGAAGACACACCAATGATTATAGATCGCATCGCTTTCAGCACTAAAGAAACATCCTTCACGCTTGCCCCACCGAGTGAGTTATCTTAAAATGCCAGGCTTTTATGGGGATGCCATCATGACACCAGAAAACGCCCGTGCCTATCTCAACTATCTCTTGACCCTGAATCTTCGTCAAGAAGAGGCATTTGGTCCTTTAGCCTTAGCGTTTGTCAAAGAAAACGACCTAAGTCAATTTGGATTACTTCCCGAAGAACAATTTAATTTATTGATGGCCACAGCGACCGTCTTTGCTGCCGAGCCCAAGCGCTATACAATGAAACTAGAATTAATGCAAAAAGCTCGCCAATTATTACCAACCACACAATATCACGATCCAGAATTAGCTCAGGACCTTGAACACTTAATTAAAAAGACGCAAAGCGACCTACAGCGATATAGCGAAGCCATGAAGGTTTCTCGCCCACAGTCATTGGACCGGCAAAGCTTAATTGTCGAAACAGATTTTCCAGATTATTTTTTAGACATTGCTCAAAAACGAGCATCGACCTATTACCAAGAGAAATATCGATTAACCAAAGAGGCAAAAACTGCCCAGCACTTTGGTGGCACAGCAAAAAAATTCGAGCCCGATAATGAAACAATTCACACAGAGTTTCCTGGTGCCTGTGCTCCATTCATGAATGCGCGAACCAACCCCCTCCATATTCTCTTGCCATTTGATGTAAAAATCAGTCGAAGCCCAGAAGAGCCCTTAGAGGGTGGCATTCGGATTTTTTATGGAAAGATGGGTTATTCCTATCCTCTACGGTATGAAATGGGAAAATTGTGCAGCTACCATGATGGACAAGTATTGGATGTCGACCTTCAAGATCCCAATTTAATTTTTGTGTCAGTATCCGCAGTTAAAGATCCTGATTTTCCTCGGCACCCCTCAGAAGACAATCCTTCCCTGCCTCCTGAGCTGACGTATCCCATGGCTATATTGGAACATACAGGAAGCTTAGGCCCGTTCATCCAAGTGGCGTGCAACATCAAAGTTTGGTTTGATGCAGCCATTGTCTCACTTCTCATCCAAGGGGCTCCTGATTTGGCGGAATATGGGCTCCAAGGTGGGGCAGGACTCATGACCCGCTCTTATGCCTCAGACAAAGTCGGAGCGTATGTTGAAAACCTCTCTCAACCTTGGCAAGAAGGATTGAGTTTTAATTTCATCAATCTACACCTTGCACTCAATCCTGGTATCGACAGTGCTCTCCTCCCAACAGGAACCCCTATTTTTTCAGTGTTCCCTGTCTTAAATCGACAATGCTATCGATTTATTGACCGCCGCAGCATTGAGGAAAAATCATAAGCGGCTTCCCCTGAAATTCATCTAGGAACGTGTAAAGAATTCCGGAGTGCTGTGACTGATTCTGATTCCTAACTAATTGAAAATTCAATTAAATTTTCGAATTTCCATACCCGTAATTGCCATAATCCCCTACCGTGTGGTAGCCTATTTTCAGATGAATACGGATGGGTCAAGACATCGAAACGTCGATGACATCTCTGACCAAACTATTAATACCTCGCAACACCTTCTGATTCCATTCTTCCCTATAGCCTGTTCTGCTGATCAAGTAACTACCTCTAGGTCTATCTCTCGTAGTTGCTCTGCTGGAGTACGCTAATCCACTTATGGATTTTCTCGCAGTCTTTATCTGTCTAGCATTGTCAGCATTTTTCTCGGGGGCGGAAATCGCCTTCTTCTCCATTACTGAAGCTAAATTGAAAACATTGGCCGATGAAGGCCACAAAGCGGCCAAAATGGCCCTGAGACTGCGGTCCAATCCCCAACGTCTACTCTCGACCATTCTAATCGGGAACAACCTTGTGAATATCATGGCCGCATCTTTGGCCACCTTAATTGCCATTCGGATGTTTGGGTCAGAGGCCGTCGCCGTCGCAACGGGCCTTCTAACCTTCATGGTCTTATTATTTGGTGAAATTGTTCCTAAGACGCTCTGCGCCAAATATGCAGAAACCGCCGTTCAAATTCTGGCCTACCCCATCTATTGGCTTGAACAGCTCTTTTTTCCTTTTCTGTATTTTCTGGAACCGTTCATCCTCAAACTCACGGGCGGACGAGGGTTAACCGTCCCCTTTATTACTGAGGAAGAACTCAAGATCATGCTAGATGCCGGAGGTAAAGCTGGGGTCTTGGAAACAGACGAAGTCAGGATGATTAAGAACGTCTTCGAGTTCAATGATGTGACTGCGGAAGATGTCATGACTCCACGCATCTATATGTTCATGTTGGATGGGACACAAACTCTGGAAGGTGCACGGCAGGAACTCTATAAAGCGAAATATTCACGGATTCCCATTCATGATGGAAATCCAGATAATATTACCGGTATCCTCTATCGCAGCCATGCCCTCATGGAATTAGCACAAGGACACACACAGCGAAAGCTGAATGAACTGGCGAAACCAACACTCTTTATTCCCGAAACCAAACCAGCAGATGAACTCTTAAAACAATTCCAAAAAGAAAAACGTCATATTGCCTTAGTGGTCAATGAGTTTGGAGGGGTGATTGGCCTTGTAACTGTCGAAGATTTATTAGAGGAAGTCGTCGGAGAAATCTTGGATGAAGGGGATCTTCATGAAGAATGGATTCGTCGAACGGGAAAAAATCAAATTTTGGTGGACGGTCGAACCGAAGTGAGACGTATCAATGAATTCTTAGAAGTGGAATTGGATGATGAACAAAATACTATCAGTGGGCTGATCCTTGAAGAACTAGGCCATATTCCTACCGTCGGAGAAAAAGTGAACACCGACCATTGTCTCCTCATTATCCAAGAAGCAGATGAACGCTCCATTAAAAGCGTTCAGATCATTAAAGAAGAAGTCGCCAGCGAAACCGGAGCAGAAGAACCCTCCCCTGTCGGTTCTGAATCCTAGGGAAGAACCGGAAGTCATGGCTAACAGAGCCACGACGCGCGACCATCTCAACCTCATGTTCTCACGCATTACTTCCCAATCGCATCAGCAAGAAGTCCAACGCTCGTTGCGAAATAGGTCGACCGATTCCACTTCATAATCACGCGGAAATTTTCGTAAACGAGGAACGCTGGGCCACCCTTCCCATCCGGCAACACCACAGAGCCTCTCATATCGACCAACGGAAGATTTCTTCCATCATTTCGACGCACGCCAAGTTTCTGCCAAGTCGTTAAAGATTTCTTAATCTTGAGACTCGCATCCTTGCTATTAAAGCTCCCTGGCAATTGGACTCGACGCCCCCACGTTTGATTCCCGCGCCAACCTGATTGGGAAAGATAATTGGCAGCAGAGGCAAATACATCGGCTTGGGTCTTCCAAATATCTTTTCGACCATCCCCATCATAGTCAACAGCCAATCTCAAAAAACTCGATGGCATAAATTGACACTGCCCCATGGCTCCCGCCCAAGAACCCTTCATGGCCTCTAGAGGAATATGACGGTCCTGTAAAATTTTAAAGGCATTCATCAGCTCTGTACGAAAATACTGACTCCGCCGTCCATCAAACGCTAAGGTAGCAAGCGCATTCACAACGCTATATCCACCTGTGTTCTTTCCATAGTTAGTTTCAATCCCCCAGAGCGCGACGATAAATCTTGGTTGCACACCATAATGTTGGCCAATCTCTTGTAAAAGATCACGATGTTGCGCCAGCATTTCACGCCCGCGTTGAATCCGAATTTGAGAAACTATTTTTTTTCGATACTCGCCAAACGTCATTCTGCCCTCTGGCTGCTTCCTGTCCAGGTCTATGATCCGGGGAATAGGCGCCACGCCTTCAAAGGCCTGCTCAACAAGAGAAGATGAAATTCCCTTTTCAATAGCTTCTGATTTAAAAGCCTGAACCCATTTTTCAAACTTCACCTCTCCCAAAACCGGTGACACAAAAACCAAAATAAGCAGTCCGACGACTAATAATAATTTCATGAAATATCCTTACTCCATTCAACGTTCATTGGATTAAAATTTCTTCCCAGTAAAATAGTATTTCCCATCATACTACGAAAAACCCTTCCGGCTAGAAGGCGACCTGCCCTTTAGCTTGCGTACAAAAAAATCACGCCCAACCGATATGGCTGAAATCATATGACATGTTTTTGGGTGCCCCTAGGTGACGCCTACTCATTGAATTATTTATTACATGAGAGGCATTGCTTCTAGACCTATCATGTGGGTTGTATCGATAAGTGATATCGCCGAGCTTCACCACAACACTTCCCTGAATGCAGAGTAATTTCAATGGAAGGCTTACAGACAAAAACGATGATATTTTAGCATTCCCTCGAAGACGGAAATCAAAGATGAATTTGCCGAAGTAAATTGAAGATGAATACCCGCTTAATACTTTGGGGATCAAAACTTGGGATGAGAGAGCTAGTTAAAGCGGGGAGGGACTGTTTTCGGATAACAAAGCTCGGAACTCAGATTCATTAAGAACTTTTACATTTAAAGACTGTGCCTTCTCCAATTTCGACCCAGCATCAGCCCCTGCCACCGCATAATCTGTCTTCTTACTCACACTCGACATCACCCGCCCCCCAAGGGTCTCAATCTTCTCCTTCGCTTCTTCACGGGACATCCCCTCCAGCGTTCCCGTTAATACAAAACTTTTTCCAATAAAAGGTTTCTGGGAACTTTCCGCTACCACCTCAATTTCCTCTACATGAACTCCAAGATCTTGCATGCGCTGAATGACCTGAAGGTTGCGATCCTCTTGAAAAAAGCTTTCGACGCTAGCTGCGATCTCTGGACCAATCTCATGAATCGCTTGAAGCTCGCTTTTTGAGGCTTTTTGAATATTTCCTAGCGATCCATACTGTTGCGCCAACACTTTGGCCGTGTGTGTTCCCACATGCCGAATACCTAAACCAATCAAAAAACGAGGCAAGGCCGCCTGCTTACTCTTCTCCAAACCCTCAACAAGCTGAGTTGCTGACTTTTCAGCAAACCCTTCAAGTTCAAGTAGCTGTTCTTTCGTTAACACATAGAGATCAGCCAAATCCTTCACTAAGCCTTCATCCACAAATTGAGCAATAGTCTGCTTGCCCAGGCCATCAATATTCATAGCCCCCTTGGAAACGTAATGCTCAAGCGAGCCTTTAAGCTGCGCAGAACAAACAGTTTGGCCCGCGCAATATAAAACCGGCCCTTCTTGAATGGTGTGCGACTGACAGACCGGACATTGATCTGGCGGAACGAACGGATCAGTCCGCTGCTCACCGGCTACCTCAACTCGTTCAACGATATCAGGAATCACGTCCCCTGCCCGCTCAACCTTGACCGTATCACCAACGCGGACATCTTTTCGGGCAACTTCCTCCATATTATGTAACGACGCTCGACTCACCGTTACCCCACCGATATCTACGGGATCAAGCATCGCAATGGGCGTGAGCGCACCCGTTCGCCCAACCGATACCGCAATAGCTCGTACAGTGGTGAGTTCTTTTCTGGCGGGAAATTTATAGGCAATGGCCCATCTGGGGCTACGTGATTTTTCTCCTAACTGTGCTTGCCACTCAAATCGATTCACCTTGATCACCACGCCATCAATCTCATAGGGAAGTGAATCTCGCTGTTCTGCCATTTCGCGATGAAAATCCAAAGCCTCTTTGATACTAGGACAATGTTGGCGAAGAAGCGGAATCGGGAGACCCCACGATTCCAGAGAGGAAACAGCATCGAAATGGACAGCAGGCTTTTCCTCTCCTTCATTCATGAAGTCATAGCACGTCAACGTTAAAGATCGTTTTGCCGTGACTTGCGGATCTAACTGACGCAATGCGCCAGACGCGGCATTACGTGGATTAGCAAAGGTATCTTCCCCAGCCTCAGTCAACCGTTGGTTGAGTTGATGGAAATCGTGAAGCTTGATAAACACTTCCCCTCTCACAACAAGATGCGACGGGAATCCCGTGTCTTCTTTCAGCTTCAGAGGCAACGTCCGAATGGTACGAAGATTGTGCGTGACATCTTCACCAATGGTCCCGTCACCACGTGTAGCACCTCGCACAAATACGCCCTGGTCATAAGTCAGTTCAATTGAAAGTCCATCGAACTTTGGCTCAGCTGAATAATCGACATGCGCTTGATCCAATTCACGGCGGACACGTTCGTCAAAGGTCCGAACACTATCTTCCGTCATTTCCGAATCGAGACTTAAAAGTGGAAACTCATGTTGGATTTTTTGAAATTGTGGGAGAGGTGCTCCGCCAACGCGTTGAGTTGGAGAATCTACGCTGACGAGATCAGGGAATTGTTGTTCTAGATCTTGAAGATCTCGAAAGATTTTATCGTATTCGGCATCGGATATTTCTGATCGGTTGTGAACATAATACCATTCATCATGCCGACGAATAATTTGGCGAAGTTCTTCCAGTCTTTGCTTGAGTGAATCCACAGGAATTGATGGACTAGCGTGAAATAAACACCGTCTTATTCTCGAATAAATCTCGCGGCATAACTTCGAATCTCATGGCCATTTAATACATGAAACTGGCGCAGGCGAGCAACTGTTTGGCCTGAAAATCTATTCAATGGCAAAGGAACAAGTTTCCGACCATATCGTCGCGCAATATTTTTCCACGAGGCTTTGAGCGGAACCGGTGAAACCACCGCAACGTGGGGCTTCTGAGAATGGGCACATGCCCCTGCCAGCAATCGCTCTTCTAGAGTGGTTGTAAAATTGTATCGAGGATTCTCCCAAATGTCAGGAATTGGTCGCGGTGGATACAAAAACATCGTCCCACCATACTGAGCCTGACCGATTCCAGGCCCAATCATCTGCGTTGAAAATGGTGTGGCATAAAAACTCAACGTCGATTCTTCCTGGTGCTCAGCAAACCACGTCGTCCGCCAGGTATAGACATTCGGATCTGCTGGTACTTCAAAGAGAAATACGAGGACTTCAATGGTCCCTCTCACAGGGGGAGTGACTTTGACCTGGAGGTCAAAAATGGATCGTTGGGATTTCGTCGTCCATTTTCGGAGGGTTTCCCTCAGATCAATCCCATCCTCCAATGAGGTACTAAATGTTTCGACCCTTGTTAAATCAGCTCCCAACATTTGCTGACTTTGTTGTCGGACATAGCTGGCAAAGGATTCAATCCGTAGATCTTCTGGTGGCCACGAACATTGCCGATAAGGATTCCAATCATGCGCCCAGGATTGCTTCTGTGGAATGGGCGGCTGAGGACGCAGCGTGAGACTTCGCCAGGCTTGGGGGTCTCCTTGCAAGCGATTCGTAGCTGATAGAATTTCTCCTCTCGGGTCCTGAATTTCTCCAATACCCATGCGAGCCGTCACGTTCATATCAATGCTGGATGAATCGGCGTGATAATCATACGCCTTCGCGGTTTCTAACAATATGAGGGCAAACGCATCCCCTGCCATTTGTTGAGCTGCGTGGATCAGGGTATACAAGTCAGGCTTCAGTCGATCTTCAAGAAGCGCGCGATTCCGGACGTAGTGAAAATACCGTTGCAATAATTGAGGCGTGATCCAATTGACTTCTTGCGTGACTGAAGAGGAACGAGAAGCCAGCCATCGTGATCGTGCTTCCAGAACAAGTTCTTTGATTCCATCTATCGAAAGATGTTTGTCGGAACGTGCCTCCTCCCGTCGCTCTTCGTAGAGTTGTGTGACAAAGGGCAATTCACCAAGAAGGAAATAGAGGGAGTCTTGTTCGACCTTCCAACACGATGGCAGCTCAGTGAGTTGCTCAGGAACAGCATACGGCATTCGGTCTTGATAAGCCTGGCGAAGCCATGGCCAATCAACCAATGGGCAAAGGCACACAATATGTTGATACTCTATTTCTAATTCATGGAGCCGGAAGGCCATCCATGCAATCCGGGATTGTCGCTGACTCTCTACTTCGGGCGGGGGCAAGAACGGAATGGTCGCCGCAGAAAAACTCGCCAAGGAAACCGACTTGAGCACATAGGAATCAGGCCCAACCCAAGCAGTAGGTTGGAAGGACGTCACCTCTCGGTCGATATAGGCACGAGCAAAGCCTTCTCCCCTTGCAACACGAATTCCCATGATGACCGCCTGGCAAGGATCGATAGGGACATACGAACAGCATGCTACTCCCTCATCATTTCGCTCATGACAGACCACGACACTGGCAACTGGTAGTGCAGCGATGCCTTCTTCCACTAGAGGCTCAACAGACGGGGGAAGAGGAACCGCAAGACAATCAATTTCTTGTGACACCATGACTTCTCGGACGACTTGCGCCATGTCGCCACTACCATGGACGATAGGCAAGACCTGAATGCGTGAAGAGAGTGTGAAGATCGGATCGAGTGGAGAGACCGCGTCAGACATCGTGGGGATTAGTGAGGACCTAAGGAGCGCACTCTTAAGTTACAAAAAATGGCGCCTCAATATACGTAGAAAGCTAATGATCCGGATGGAGAGGTGAATCTTCGTCAAAAAAGAAATCCCCTAAACCCTTGGGGAGGCCTTGCCCACCTAACGACAGAGAGCGCCGCGCGGCTAAGCCATCTAAATCCAAGGCCTCTTCGCCTAACACTTTCGTTAACGCCTCTCGCCACGCCGCATCGCGAGCCAATGGGTGATTGGGATCTTGCGCCATTCGTTTCAAGGCAAATTGGACGATATGAATGCCATCTCGAACTGAAAACGACAGATCAAGCTGATGGGCTTTTTGTAGGAAGTCGACTGTAAGGTTAAGCAGTTCTACAGGCGCAAAGGGTAAATGGTAGTGCAAAATTGCTAACTCATGGTCCTTCGAGGGAAATTCCACCGTTAATGTCGGTTGCAAGCGCGACAAGATATAGTCTGGCACTTCATAGGTGGACGCGTCCTCATTCATGGTGACACAACACCTGAAGTTCTCATGTGCCAGAATCTGCACCCCTGCGACAACAGATTCTATCGATCGTCGATGATCGAGTAACGATGCCAGAGAGGCCCAGCTCTTTTCATTCATCCGATTACCTTCATCAAGCAGGCAGATACTACCCGTGAGCATAGCCGTCACTAATGGAGAGGCTTGATAGATGATCGTTCCACCTTCTGCAATCACAGGGGAAACCAAGAGATCGTCTGGACGGGTGTCTGCCGTACATTGGTAAATGTATAGGGCTTGCTTTCGTTCAAGCGTGGCGGACATCGCCAAGGTGGTTTTTCCTACACCAGGTGGTCCAACGATGCGCGGGGATAGCGGACGATCTTGTGGATCGACCACCAACCAACAAGCTAAGAGCTGACGTAATATTTCGTGGTCACCGATCCATTGTTGCTGGAGATCAATCGGTCTGGCTAGGCGAAGCACGACCTCGCCAACTTGAAATGTGTCGGAATTTTTCGTGAGTGAAGAGTCGTGTGCCATACTCGGAATGAAAGCTATCACATCATTTTTTCAAGGGTCAATGTCATCATTATATGCGCTGCCGACATCGTCACTGAAACAGTTGACTAGTGGTTTGACATTACTCCATTTCCGACTTATGGTATAGGAGGAAATTATCGGATGCCTTCTGCATCCACCCTTTGGTGCTGTAACATGCACCCAGCAAAAGGATTGCACACGAAACTCAATGGAGGAGGAATGCGCAACATGACGCAACCAACGATTCAGGAAATTCAGGTAGATCCCCAACCATCGGCAAGATTTTCCTACCTGAAAGTGATAGCAGGCATGCTGGTCTTTGGTGGCCTATTAGGCGGGTGTGTGAGTACAGAAAAATTCGAAGCGGAAAAAGCTCGGGCTCTCAATTTCCAACGGCTCTTGGCGCAGGAAGAGAAGAGAACCGGCGAACTAAATGTCAAGTATCAGGATGCCCAACGACAAGTTGGATCTCTTGAGTCACAAGGGCGAGATTTAGATGCCGAACTTGAAGCGCTCCGCGACCAACTCGGTAGATCTCATGATGAACTCTCTAGGGTCCGCGGCGGAGATATGCCAAAGATGGATGATCTGAAAATGTCAGAACCCGACATTTCAGAGTTTGGACTAGATGATCTCGATTTCAAAGATTCTGATCTCGCGAAGTTAGAATCAGAGTTAGGCCTGGATAGTAGCGAGGTTCCTTTGGAATCCATGGTTGAATCCACCAGCATGGCCATGGGCAGCAACGGATCCCATACAGTTGAGAAGGGTGAAACGCTGTATCGTCTTTCTAGGCAATATGGTGTCTCTGTCGAGGACTTGAAAGCTTGGAACAATATGACTGACAACACGATCCACGTCGGGCAACAGGTCGTCGTCAGTCAATAATCATTTCGCTTCAATTTTTCTGCGTTGAATATAGGCGAGAATCTATCGGGAAATATCCCGATAGATTTTCGCCTTTTTCATTGATCCTGCCTTCAGAACGCTTCGCCATTTCGTTGACTCCCTACAGACCGTATGCTACCGTCAAAAACCATGAAAAAGTCTTATTATTCAGTGACTTTTGACGAATTTTGCGGTTTGGCTTCGCAAGGAAATTTGGTCCCTATCTACCGAGAAACCCTCGCAGATTTCGACACTCCAGTCTCTGCCTTTTCTAAAATCAATTTTGGTTCGCATGCTTTTTTATTTGAAAGTATTGAAGGTGGAGAAAATTGGGCCAGGTATTCTTTCTTAGGTAGCCAGCCTTCTGTTGTTTTTTGGGAACAAGAGGGGGAAGTCATCACTCAACGAGGCCGCAAGCAAACGCGCGTCCCACTCAAGGATAACCCCTTAGATCACATTCAGGAAGTCATGGCAGACTATCGGCCAGTCTCCGTGCCAGGCCTACCTCGATTTGTGGGTGGAGCGGTGGGATTCCTAGCCTACGATGTCGTGCGTTCCTTCGAGTCAATTCCAGAGCATCCAAAAGACAAAATCAAAACGCCCCTCTTTGCCTTTTGTATTACGGATACGCTTCTTATTTTTGATAATATCTCCCATACCATCAAAGTCGTGGCCAATGCTCATATTACGTCGACGAAAAAGACTGATCTTCGCCGCACATATCAAAAAGCCATAAGACAGATTGAATCGATCATTACCAAGTTACAGACATCTCGACGGAAACCTTCCTCAGCGAAACGTCGTACGCCACTTAAATTTCTCTCTAATATGACCGCACCTGAATTTTCAAAAATGGTGCTTCGAACCAAGGAATATATTCAGGCGGGTGATATTATCCAAGGCGTGATGTCGCAACGATGGCAGACGACGATTCGAACGAATCCTCTTGAAATTTATCGGGCCTTGCGTGTCATCAACCCTTCGCCTTATATGTTTTATCTCCGCATTGCCGGCACAGAACTGATTGGCGCCTCGCCGGAAGTGTTGGTTCGGTGTGAGGAAGGCAAGATCGTGGTCCGTCCCATTGCAGGAACCCGCCCTCGTGGACACACAGCCGAAGAAGATCAACAAATGGAAACGGATCTTCTTGCCGACAAAAAGGAGCTAGCCGAACATGTGATGCTCGTCGATTTAGGACGAAATGACGTCGGACGGGTTGCGAAAACTGGCTCAGTCAAGGTTGAACGCTTCATGAACATTGAGCGCTATTCGCATGTGATGCATATTGTCTCTCAAGTGACGGGGGAATTAGATCCAAAATACTCCTCGTATGACGTGATGAAGGCCTGTTTTCCAGCAGGCACATTATCAGGAGCACCCAAAATTCGTGCGATGCAAATCATTGAAGAATTAGAACCAACACATCGCGGACCCTATGGAGGTGCTGTTGGCTATTTCAGTTTTTCTGGGAATATGGATACGTGCATCAATATTCGGACAGTGGTAGCCCAAGGCACAAAAGCCTATATTCAAGCTGGAGCGGGAATCGTGGCGGATTCCGATCCGACCAAAGAATACGAAGAAACACAAAACAAAGCCGGAGCCATGATGCGAGCCCTGGAAATGGCCGAACGCGGCTTGGAATAGGAACCGTAAGGCGTGAAACGTAAAGCGTAAGGAGATAACAAAAAAAATTATCCGAGCTTTCGTCATCTTCGTATCCTGCAGACCTTACTTTTTACTTTTCATACCTAACTTCTTGTTATGATTTTAGTCATCGATAATTACGATTCCTTCACCTATAACCTCGTGCAATATTTGGGTGAGCTTGGCGCAGACGTGCATGTAATGCGTAACGATACGCTCACCAACAAGGACATTGAGGAGTTAGCTCCTGATCAACTGCTGATTTCTCCAGGACCTTGCACACCGAACGAGGCGGGAATCTCCGTCGGTGCCATCAAGCACTTTGCGGGAAAGCTCCCGCTTTTTGGCGTCTGTCTTGGACATCAGTCATTGGCCTACGCCTTTGGCAGCCAAATTGTACAAGCTGACCGTCTCATGCATGGGAAAACTTCAATGGTCCACCATGATGGCAAAACAATTTTCCAAGGATTACCGAATCCTTTTGAAGCCACTCGGTATCATTCGTTAATCGTGAAACGTGAAACGTTACCAACTGACTTTGAGGTTTCGGCGGAAACCGTCGAAGGCGAAATCATGGGACTTCGGCATATACCCACCGGAGCAGAAGGTGTACAGTTTCATCCCGAATCCATCCTAACCACATCAGGAATGGACCTCTTGAAAAACTTCTTAGCCCTTTCTTCCCCATCACCTACGACAGCATAACGAACTCTGGAACTCTTATTGATCGAGGACATTGAATCATGAGTCTAGTCAAAGACCTTCTCGCTAAATTTCCCGACCGAATAGATTTGACAGAAAAGGAAGCAGAGGAAGCCATGAGAGAGATCATGCATGGCCATGCAACAGATGCTCAAATTGCTGCATATCTGATGGGTTTACGGATGAAGGGTGAAACTATTGATGAAATTACCGGATCGGTACGGGCCATGCGAGATCTTGCCATCCGAGTGCCAATTTCTGCCACTCAGGTTGTCGATACCTGCGGAACGGGTGGTGATGGCAGCAATACATTTAACATTTCGACAGCGACGGCTTTTGTCGTGGCTGGTGCCGGGATTACGGTAGCAAAGCATGGCAATCGATCGGTCTCCTCTCGTTCAGGAAGCGCAGATGTGTTATCAGCCCTTGGTGTCAATCTTGATCTCCCACCACAAAAAGTTGGAGCCTGCATCAACGAAGTCGGAATAGGATTTTTGTTTGCCCCGCTTTACCATGAGGCCATGAAGCATTGCGCCAAACCTCGGACTGACATGGGCATTCGAACCTTAATGAATATTATGGGTCCTTTATCCAATCCGGCAGGAGCAACCATTCAAGTCTTGGGAGTCTACGATCCAGCCCTCACAGAAAAGTTGGCCCAAGTCCTCATGCGATTAGGCACACAGCATTGTTTTGTCTTACATGGCATGGATGGATTGGACGAAATTTCACTCACAGGCCCAACAACCATTGCTGAGGGGAAAAAAGGACGAGTTGCCAGCTATGTCGTTCGGCCTGAAGATTTTGGACTCCAACCGGTACATCCAAAAGAACTGTTGGGTGGGGACCCGAAAGAGAATGCAAAGACGATTCTAGATATCTTACGAGGCAGTCTAGGCCCAAAACGCGATATTGTCTTAATGAATGCCGCACCAGCACTCGTGGCCTGCAATAAAGCGACATCGCTAAAAACAGCCTTTGAAGAGGCCGGACGGATTCTGGACAGCGGCGCGCCGTTTGAGAAACTAGAAAAGCTCATATCCTATTCTAAAGAACTAGCCGCATGATACTGACTCGGATCTTGGAACATAAAAAAGCCGAACTGCGCCGAAAAAAAAGTCGCGGCTACCGGTCAAGCCTGAAAACTCGCATTGCCGATCAGGCAACGCCATTGGGATTCATCAAAGCCATTGAAGCTGGGCAATCGACAACGGCGCCAGCATTGATCGCAGAAGTCAAAAAGGCCTCTCCAAGCCAAGGCCTGATGCGCCCAGAATTTAAAGATCAATTTAACCCTGTCGATATTGCCAAACAATATCATGATGCAGGAGCCCACGCCCTTTCAGTGTTAACAGATCAAGATTTTTTTCAAGGGAGTTTAGACTATCTCGCATCCGTCAAAGAAGCCATTGGACTTCCGACTCTGAACAAAGAATTTATGATAGAAGACATTCAATTCCATGAAGCCCGTGCGTATGGTGCCGACTGCATCTTGCTCATTGTCGCTGGTTTGGACCGAATTCAATTAGAAGATTTCTTTACCTTGGCAACCGAACTTCACCTCGATGTGCTCATTGAAACGCACAACGAACGTGAACTAGACATCGTGCTTGAACGCATTCCTCAAGCCAAACTCATCGGGATCAACAACCGTGACCTCAAAACATTTTCTACTGATCTAGCTGTGACGGAACGTTTAGCGAAACGAATTCCTGCCGACAAACTCATTGTCAGCGAAAGTGGTATTCATGAGCGAGACGATGTTGTGAGAATCGCTGAAGCAGGAGCTCACGCGATGCTTATTGGCGAGTCGCTCCTCCGTGCAACATCCATCCAAGAGAAAATTCGAGAGTTACTGCCAGCACCAGCTCCGGTTGAAGAACAATCTGAAGTGCGTTGGATATAAGAGGGAAATCCTTGCAATGGTTTCACAAAATATCGTTACCAATCATATGCATGACGCTCATTACCCTTTGTAGTGGCTGCATCAACTTTTATGTCAGAGATAAAAATTTTCCTGAAATTAAGGAGTGGCCCTTCGAAATCAAAATACCGAAAATAATCGGCTTAAATATCTCAGGAAAATTCCACAGAATTCCTCAGAATCCAACGCTAAAAAGTTTCTGGTGGACAAATGAATATATTGAAAATAAAAAAGATCTTTTAATTGGAGGATTGTCCATTGCATTGCATGCTTTTGAGGAGTCAAATCTTTTCAAGGAGACGCAGCTTGGCTCAAACAATTCAAATCATGTAGCAAATATCCACATAACGTGGTCAGAAAAAAGAGCTTTTTACTGGGGATTACCGCATGCTGTAACCCTAGGAATACTCCCCGTCAAAAACACCCGTAGCGTGAAGGTGCAGATGTCCATACTCGATGATAAGGGAAAAATATTAGGAGAATATGAAAAAAGCAACCGAATAAGCGCCTGGCGAGGCCTCTTGCTATTACCATTTAGCCCGCTTTGGATTTGGTGGGACGACCGGTCTGCAGAACATGCATTATTTGAAATCTTTAGACAATTAATTGTTGACGCTCATGCGCAAAGCGTGTTTTGAAATTTCCATCGTACTACCATGCAAGTTAACCCATTAGTAATAATTCCAAAAATTAAGATATGCGGAATCACGAATCTTCAAGATGCTGAGGCTGCCGTAGAAGCTGGGGCGGATGCGCTAGGCTTCGTGTTTTATGCGAAAAGTCCACGCGCCATCGAACCGGCCGTTGCGAAACGTATCATTGCCAACCTCCCACCATTCGTCCTTCCTATTGGCGTCTTCGTGAATCACGAGCTTGGTACCGTCAAGAGTATATTTGACGAATGTGGCTTGGCACTCGCACAACTACACGGAGATGAAACCCCAGCATTTTGTGAATCACTCGGTCGACCCGTATTACGTGCCCTTCGCTTGCGTGATCGTAGCAGCTTACTCGCTTTTGCCGAATATAAAGGTCGCATAGGCATCAAAGGATTTGTCATCGACGCCTTTTCTGCCCAAGCCTATGGAGGAACAGGGCAAACCGTGGATTGGTCTTTAGCCCACGAAGTTGCCAAGGTCACCCCTATCATTTTAGCTGGGGGCTTAACACCCACCAATGTAAAAGAAGCCATTCAACACGTTCAGCCTTATGGCGTTGATGTGAGTAGTGGTGTAGAAGACACCCCACAAAAAAAAGATCACGATAAAATTCGTGCATTTACTCAAGCCGCTCGTCTTGAGTGTTAGCGGCTTCATCGCTATACTCCCCTCTTTTGAACTTTTCGAGCATAACTCACAATGACAACACATCCAGATAAACATGGGCGTTTTGGGAAATTCGGGGGTATGTATGTGCCAGAAACGCTCATGCCTGCCATGCATGAACTCGATCACGTGTATCAAAAAGTTAAACGCGATAAACAATTCCAACAAGAATTTCAGTCTTGTCTGAAGAATTTTGTCGGTCGACCGACCCCCCTGTATTTCGCAGAACGCCTCACCAAAACGCTTGGTGGCGCCAAAATTTATCTCAAAAGAGAAGATCTCTGTCATACCGGTGCGCATAAAATTAATAATGCCGTAGGCCAAGCCCTCCTCACGCGCCGCATGAAGAAAAAGCGAGTGATTGCTGAAACAGGTGCCGGGCAGCATGGTGTCGCCGTGGCAACCGTGGCCGCCATGTTCGGACTTGAAGCAGAAATATACATGGGGACGGAAGACATGGAACGCCAAGCCCTCAACGTCTTTCGCATGCGTTTGTTGGGCTCCAAAGTTACAGGAGTCAACGCTGGAAGTCGCACGCTAAAGGACGCCATCAGCGAAGCCATGCGTGATTGGACCACAAATGTCGGCACCACGCATTATCTCCTCGGCTCCGTATTGGGTGCACACCCCTACCCAATGATGATTCGAGACTTTCAATCGGTCATTGGTAAAGAAGCTCGGAAGCAGATCGTTGCGCAGGCAGGTCGCCTCCCTCATTGTCTCGTGGCCTGTGTCGGCGGGGGAAGTAACAGCATGGGATTATTTTATCCATTCGTTAACGACAAAAAGGTCAAGATGGTCGGCGTTGAAGCTGGAGGTCATGGCATAAAAAGCGGGAAACATGCAGCGCGTTTTTCTGGTGGAAAACCCGGCGTTTTACACGGCACCATGACTTATCTACTACAAGACCAAGATGGCCAGGTGAATCTGACTCATTCAGTCTCCGCTGGGTTGGATTATCCCGCTGTTGGCCCAGAACATAGCTTTTACCATGACACCGGACGCATTCAATATACGTCAATAACCGACAAGGAGGCACTGGCCGCCTTCGACTTGTTATCGCAAGTCGAAGGTATTATTCCGGCATTAGAAAGTGCTCACGCCGTTGCTGAAGTCGTCAAAATTGCTCCGACGATGAAAAAAAATGAAATCCTACTCATGAATCTTTCGGGTCGCGGGGATAAAGATGTGCAACAAATTGCGAACATGCGCGGCATCCCTCTCTAGAAAAACGTGAAAAGTAAGGAGTTAGTAGTGAGTAGTAAAGAAACGATTCATAAACATAAAATTTCCTTTCATCGTATTGTTCTCTCCTTACTACTTACGCCTCACGCCTAACTGCATACGACAATGAACAATCGTATCCAACAAACATTTGACAACTTACAATCCAAAGGGGAAAAAGCCCTTATCCCCTATATTATGGCAGGTGATCCGTCTTTGGCCGTGACCGAATCCCTGGTCTTGACCTTAGCGGAAGGCGGAGCGGATCTAATTGAATTGGGTGTTCCATTTTCTGATCCTATAGCTGATGGGCCCGTCATTCAGCAGGCAGCAGAACGCGCACTGCAATCAGGCACGACGCTCAAAAAAATACTTTCGACCGTTCGGTCTCTCAGAACCAAAACGTCTGTCCCAATCATCTTTATGACCTATTACAACTCCATGCTGGCGATGGGATTGGAAAAATTTTGTGCGGAGGCCGTTGCGGCAGGAGTCGACGGTCTCATTGTCCCAGATTTACCACCAGAAGAATCCGATGAACTCTATGACACCACAATGGCAGCGGGTGGCCCGATTGTGATCTTCCTCTTAGCTCCCACAAGCACTCCTGAGCGACGAA
The DNA here is from genome assembly GCA_029261235.1 of Nitrospirales bacterium. Classification (GTDB taxonomy): domain Bacteria; phylum Nitrospirota; class Nitrospiria; order Nitrospirales; family UBA8639; genus Nitrospira_E. Next base: position 4,500 of record JAJDBS010000035.1, on the reverse strand, counting down.
AAACAGTCAGTCGACGGACGCATGGCTTTATCTACTATGTTTCGATCACTGGCATCACCGGTGCGCAGCTCACCGATTTAACTCTCGTGAAAAAAAATGTGCAGGCCATTCAAAAACAGTCAAAAAAACCGGTCGCGGTAGGATTTGGGATTTCAACACCCAAGCAAGCCCATAACGTGGCTCAATTTGCTGACGGCGTCATTGTCGGCAGTGCCCTCGTCCGTACCATAGCTGAACAACATCAAGATCCTACCATGCTCGCCAAGATCAAAACTCTCACCAAAAAACTCAAAACCGCGCTAAAGTAAGATCTGTCTTCCAGCTAGAATCACTCAGGTTCATGGGTTCATTCTTTAAAGGGTAAACTGGCCTTTGATAAAAATATTACAAGCCCAACTTTTCTCTGAATTCTGATGAATGGGCGTCAGAAATTCGCGTTAGACCTAAAAGATACTCGCTGCAGAATAGGGGCTCCCAATCGAGTGTCAGTAAACGATTGAATTTAACTACTGACTTAATACCCTTCCTTCGTTGCAGCTAATCCGGGGACGGCCAAAGGTTTGACCAATTTATTGTGAGCCACGCCACACCGAGTCTTGTTACCCTATAACCAGGGCACCAAGAAGTTCTCAGCCTCTATGGCATCCTTCTCATAGCAGAACTTTCTCTACCCTCTCATCCTTCATACTCATTTTTTCCCGGAAACCGGTAGTCCTTGCCGAGTAGCATCTACTTTCCGCAATCGATTTCCTCAAACATCACGTTTTCTTGGGTTTTCTTCATATTCACGATGGAACTGGGGTGGCACAATTCTTGGTTATACCTAGACGTATCATGCAGATATTTTACTCAAAACCAGAGGTTGCACATGAATGAAGCCAATTTTCTAGACCAAGAAGATCAAGAAAAGGCCGTAGAAATCAGGATTGAAGATGTCATTTATCGATCCGATGAAAGCCCTGCCGTCGTTTTGGCCATTAAGCGGACCTGTTCCCTCAGTGGTGAATGTAAGACCGGTCACGTGACGTTAGGGCAGGAAAATACCCTCCGCCTCTACCTCGAAGCCTAGCTCTTCCACGTCATTGTCGAGATAAACGAGAAAGCCTCAAAGTCATCTTGCCTGCAAACAACTCCTTATTATTCAGCATCTGAAACAATGGGAATGGTGAGTTGTTCGGTTACGCCGTTCCAGCTCTTTTCCCAGACAACTACTTGCACAAGCATAAAAATAGAGATTAAAATATCTTCATCAATTCGTGCGTAATAATCCAACTTCCCCCTTGTCATTTCTGTTTGGAACATTCCTAAGGAGACAGATCGCAACTGTCTACATGAACAGACAGTCTTGCTTAGAACCCATAGGCCTTTTCGGTTCCACCAAGACGATCTCATTTACTAGCCTTCATTGTTTGGCTCAGATCAACGTTTAATCAGGAGGCATCATTATGTCAGCTATGGAAATTGGCAAAGAACTCGTGGCCCTGTGCAAGCAAGGCAAAAATCAAGAGGCAATAGATAAGCTTTATTCTTCCGATATTGTGAGTGTTGAGGCCATGGCCATGCCCAGCATGGACAAAACTCAAAAAGGCATTGAAGCGATTAAAGGCAAGAACACATGGTGGGTTGAAAACCATGAAGTGCATGGAGGCGAGGTCAATGGACCATTCCCAAACGGGAACCAGTTCATTGTTCACTTTAGATTTGATGTGACGCCCAAACATACTGGCAAGCGAATGACCATGGATGAGATGGGCTTGTATACCGTCGAAAATGAGAAAATCACAAAAGAAGAGTTTTTCTACTCAATGGGCGATTGTAGCTAAGTTGACGAGACGCAATACTTACTACGAATAAAAACAATGGTGTGAACATCTAGATCAAGACGAGAGAAAAGGAGACGAGCCAAGCCTGTCAAACCGATACCCGACGGCTACCGTAGAGTTACTCCCTACCTAAGCATTAAGGGTGCGGTGAAAGCCATTGAATGTTATAAACAGGCGTTTAATGCAAGAGAAAGGTTCCGGCTAGTTGCGCCGAACGGGAGATTGGACATGCTGAAATAATAATCGGTAATTCTATCATTATGTTGGCTGACGAGTGTGAGGAAATGGAATTCCGCAGTCCTATTTCACTAGGTGGCTCCTCGGTTGGCCTCTATATATACGTTGAAGATGTCGATGCATTATTCGCACAAGCAATGAACGCAGGAGCAAAAGTTGTTAAGGCCGTGGAGGATCAATTTTATGGTGACCGTAACGGCACCTTAGAAGATCCGTTCAGACATACGTGGTTTCTAGCTACGCACATTGAGGATCTCACCCCCGAAGAAATCAATAAGCGTGCCGAAGATCGATTCAAGTAAGACGCAAGCTAACGTTTGTGCAAATGATCGACAGCTCACCGCGTCTACGAACAATCGTTTTATGCAGTGTTTCATAATGAGGAGATCAAAGGACAAACAGACTCAGGAATGTGTTGAATAGCAGTTATGGCTTCGGGTCGGTTCAAAAAAGTCAGTCCAGCAAGGCCGCAACCAAGTTTGGGCGCGGAGCGTACAGACAGAACGTGAGTACTCAAATTTGACGAGAACGCCGTTGGAGTATTTTTCAACAGATCCATTATACCGTTGTGGGCAGCGCAGAAGACTCGGGTTGCCCAATCGCACCACTCACTTCGAGCAAGAGCTGCAAAAAATCATATGGTTTAGGCAGAATCGCTCGGGCACGGCTTGTGTAAGCCTTGACTGGTATATCTTCCGTAAGTTGGCTTGTCAGTAATATGACTGGCGTATTTCGTGTGCAAGCTAAAGCTTGAATCTCATCGATGAGTTGAAGACCGTTCATTCCCGGCATATTCAAATCAGTCAAAACAAGGGCTACCTCGTTAGTCATCAACACTGACAACGCCTCCTCACCATCCATAGCTTCCTCACATTCATATCCTTCTGCCTCAAGCATCGTTCGCAAAATTAAACGATGATCGGGATCATCTTCAACTATCAGTAGATGTTTCATCACTCACTCCTCTTCTAAAGAGTTTCAGATACCGAACAAATATACTCATAGGCTTTACAATGTCCATGCCACAGGGATTTCTTGTTCAAATTTTGCTTATTTTACAGTGATCAAAGCCACATTCTGAGGTGCATGCTCAGATAACGAGAATCATTTGGCTCATGGCAGTCTCAAGAGTTGGAACAAAAAATGTTCCAAATCTGTGCCAAGAGAAATTAAGGACTATGAACGAAATGACTGCTAGATTTTGGAATTACTGAAAGGATCGCACGGAAGAGGATTACAGAATACTCGATAGGATCAATACCTGCTCGATTGTTTACCAAAGGTAAATCAGGGTACAACCCCTGCCCTCATCGCCTCCAGAATATTTCAGTGCCAACAGGTGAAAAATGACAGATGTTCTGAAGAAGATTGTTCTAAATTAAACTTTCTTCATCTTCATTCCAAAGCAGCCCTTAAGGTAATTTTCCATGAAAAACCCAAGCCAAAATAGGACACGCAATCCCCATCATTTTTCATTCTCATGACCAGGCATGAGTTACCCTTCAGAACGAATTTGAGAGGAGAAGTGATCAGAACATACCAGCCGATATATTCCCTTCGCCTGCCGTCAGACTATCAAACTTGTCAGGCTGCACTAATGGTGACTTGTTATCTGACGTTTTTAAAAATGCCAGAGCAAAACCTGCTGTAGCCAGCAGCCAAACGCTAGAAAAAATACCAACTGCAATTTAAAACAACCAATCAGTTTCTTCGCCTCGAACCTGCCCTGGATCATGAGAAGCCAAAAATTCCTTAAGGATGACGCCATTCACTACCACATGCTCTGGCTCACCAATCAAAGTCCCGAGAGTGTCCCCCTTTGGTCACTAGGTCAAGCACTCACGTTCCGACTGAAACTCTCAGAAGTTCAAAAAGTTGCTGCCCTTCCATGACCACTTGGTTCAACCAGCGCCGTGTTTGAAGTGTGCAATCGACGATTCGTTGGCGATTACAGATCAACGTTACCCCACCACTGATATACAACGAAACAGCCAGGAAGAACAGGGCAACTAGCACGAAAATGCCAACCATCATTCATGAATGCATCGTGAAACCTAAAAATTGTTCGTAGTGATTATGAGCTTAGGCGGGATGGTAAAATTGCTAAATTAACCAGAATTACTCAAACGTCACTAAATAGGATTGCAGTTACAATCGGAGCCGATTCGTCCAGGTCATCTATTGTTGTCTGTCTGGTTGAATAAAGTGTAACGTTTCCTCAATAACACTCTTCATGAACCCAACGCGGGAGCGCCTGATAGATATTACTCGTTCATAGCTTCACATACGATGCCGAGGGTTGATCTTCCCCCACGATACCGGGCACAGAGTTAAGCTGCCTCTTCAAATACTATCGGGATTTGATGTCCGATAGCGGAATGCCTTCTCTGCCGATTGTAATACGTTTCTATGTACTCAAAGATACTGACTTTCGCTATGC
>JAJDBS010000034.1 GCA_029261235.1 Nitrospirales bacterium | reverse complement strand
GCGAGGACGTCAGGTTACCCATGGTCATCAATGCCTGCCTTGGAGTCGCCATAGCCTTAGGCATGAGCGGTGTCAGTAGCGCCTATATCAGCGAGGCCGCAGAGAAACAACTTGAACTGAGGCAATTAGAACAAGCGATGGTAACCGATTTAGGCGAGTCAGCCCATGGCCAGGCCGCTCGCCTCCTCCCCATGTTCATTGCCTTCGTCAATGGCATGGCCCCCTTAACCATCTCACTGCTTATTCTTTTACCCTTTTGGCTCGCGCCTTCCGTAGAACCTTTCAGCGCATTCCCCCTGGAATCAGCCTTTGGCCTGGCCTTGATCATAATTTTTTCCCTTGGAGTGTATTTAGGGCAGGTGAGCCACACCTTTTGGCTCTGGGCCGGAGTTCGGACCTTATTGATTGCCGGTGCCACCACCGCGTTGATCTTCGCACTCAGTCCTGAATAATTTTCTCCCTATTGAAAAATGCAAGAGTTGACGAAAAGTCTCTAACCTCAGACTTGGGACAGACAACTTTCCCAAAGAAATAATTCAATCCCTTTGTTAACTTTCCATACCATCAGAATCACGTTTTGTAGAGACCTCTTTTTTCACAAGTCCTCAGATATTCAGAGAATGGTGATAACCACCGTTAAATAAAACTTATACTTCATATTCCACAAGCCCTCTGCGATTTTCAGCAAAGTGAAGGGTACACAGGCAGGAAGGGTTCCAGGATGCTCGATCGGATTATCGCTGACTTCTTAGTCCTCATCCACCTGACGTTTATCTGTTTCGTCCTCTTTGGCGGGATCCTTGTGATACGCTGGCAATGGGTCAGTATCTTCCACCTTCCTGCCGTCGTTTGGGGAGCGCTTATTGAGTTTCAAGGTTGGATCTGTCCGCTAACCCCTCTGGAACAACAATTCCGCCATCTCGCTGGCCAATCTGGATACACTGGTGGCTTCATTGAATATTATCTCATTCCAATAATTTATCCCAGTGGCCTCACCCGCCCAACTCAAATGGCAATCGGCCTTTTTGTGATCGCTATTAACCTAACCATTTATGGCCGATGCTTTTATCATTTAAGGAAAAATCGTGGATAGCCCTTATCCATTGAGGATGTCAAACAGCATGCCTGCATTCTTCGAGTAGCTCAAGATGCATCAATACACTCCTCGGCTGGTCAACGGGCAACTGATTTAATCTGCCCATAAACCCTATAGATTTTTCCCATCTCCCACACTTGCAGGGTTAGCCTATCCCTAAGTCGCCATGCCTCCATCGGCACGATCAAAGGGGCATGTCTGATATTGGTTATTGGCGACATTCTTTGAGATGGATCCCCACCAACTACTTTCAGGGATGGCGGAAAAAGACGGCCTGTTCGACGTAAGGTAAATGTCTTGAACATTGATTTGACCCTTTTTCGGATAGATCCAGGCCCTTGGTCTACCTTCTATATTTCTGAGGAAGACTGGGACTCCTCTCTTACTGTTTGTGGGGCAATGTGCAACATTTTTCAGGATTATCCTCACCCCAATTCTTTCTGGCATCTTCCTTTCCTAAAAGTTCATTCCATTTCTCTTCTTGTTTTCCCATCTAAGACGTGTAACCAATTTCAAGCATTCCCAAGGGTTTCAATAAGATAGGGACCCTTCGCTCTTTCGTGACGGTTAAAACTTTTCAGATTCTTTCCAATACATTATGTCTGGCATGAAGATTGATCTTCTAGAACTGTCAAATGATGATGTCTGTAGATATGAACGCGTTCCCTCTAATTGATTCGCGTACGCAATTAATAGCCTGCTTTTCCTCTGACGACGAAGAACAGCACCAAGGAGGTCAACTAATGAAATGCCCGCACTGTTTGGGATTTATGGTGATTGATGCGTGCCTCAATATGGAGGGTGATCGCAATAAGATTTGGATTGAGGAATGGCGCTGTATCAACTGCGGAGAAATCTTTGACCCCCGCACTTTAGAAAATCGAGCGTTACAAACTCAGGGTAGACATGTGTGGCGGAAACGGGAGGCGGGCTGCTGTTTTATTAGCTAACCAGGAAAATCATATGAATACATTTATACGATCTATGGGGTGGACGGTTGTTGTGACGATGACGACGGTAGGGATTATGGCCAGCTCCGCATTGGCCCAAGAACAGGAAGTGATCGGAGGTGGCCGTTATCTGTTTGAAAAGTTTTGCAAAATCTGCCACGGACCCCGAGCCATGGGGAATGGGCCAAAATCCTCTTCTCTCAATCCGAAACCTGCAGATCTGACTACTTTGCGTCAACGCAACGAAGGGACTTTTCCCTTTTGGCAGGCCTATCGCATGATTGATGGGCGTGTGGATGTGCCCAGTCATGGAACGCGCGAGATGCCGGTTTTTGGAGTGTGGTTCCGAATACCGAATGATGAAGTCTCGATTGAAACCGAATGGGCTGATCAGGTACGAGGGCGGATCTGGCAATTGTTATCATATCTCAAATCGATTCAAGTCCCGTAGGCGTTTTGTCTACGAACACTAGATGATCGCGAGAACAAAAGAAAGCGTAGGCTTCTAACAAAGGGAAGGAGTGCACAAGGATGAGTCGACAATTTCACGTGATTGGTTATTTATGTGCTCTGGTCATACTGGCATGCCCAATGCCGGGTTTTAGCCAAGAGCCTTATGGCAACCCGCAAAAAGGAAAAGTGCTCTATGAGAAGCATTGTGCGCATTGTCATGGAACAAATGGAACCGGAGACGGTCCAGACACCCAATTCTTAATAGTGCAACCTGCCAATTTTCATTCACTGCAATCCCGGTCTAAAACTGACTGGGATCTCATGACGATTATCACCTACGGCGCTGCTTTTTCTCCTATGCATGGGTGGTCTAATCGTTTGACCGAAGAGGAACGATGGGATGTTTTGCGGTATATCCGCATACTCGCCCCATTTAATCCCATGGCTCGTTACCAGCCATCGCCCAATGGGTAATTCCTTAGAAGAAGAAATTTTAGATTGGAAATATACTTTTCATTCACTGTTCATTTCATCTCATTATCACACAAGGAGGTTGAGCCATGTCAGACATGTTGAAAGTGATCGAAGTGTTAGCCGAATCAGACAAAAGCTGGGAAGATGCTGCTTCTGAGGCTGTGACGCGGGCATCCAAATCCGTTCACGGAATCAAGTCCATTTACATCAAGGACATGAAGGCGCAAGTGGAGGATAACAAGATCACCAAGTACCGGATTAATGCCAACATCTCGTTTGCCTTAGATTAGATGAAAAACCTTTTATGACCATGGGGAGGAATGTTTTCAAGTTGGAAATATAAGCTAGCATTCCTTCCCGCACGACACGTGTTATCGGTCATCCCCGCAAGTGGTTAGTGGGGATTCATCCGAAAAACTTCAAGGATGAATTGCCAATAACAAATGCCGTGCATGAACCAATTAAAGGAGTTTTCATTGATGAAACAAGAAGAACGGGAGCAGAATTTTCTCCAGGTGTTAGAAGCCTTCACAAAAGGGTTGACGACCTTAAAGGAAGCGATAGGTCTTGTGCATTCGGCCAACGATCAACTCCCGAAAGACGAAAAACAAAAAGCCATACAACAAAAAGTGGAAGAAGCTGAACGACTGATTCAGGCGGGGCATGCCGGCGTGGGAGAATCTTTAGGATTTCAACTCTGTCACTGTACGTGGCCACCTCAAGTCATGGCCAGCAGCGAATATTCTGAAGAAACACAAGTCGAACAATTTACCTGTCCAAATTGCGGGAAGTTGGTTTCTCTCTCGGGCCGTAAAAAAGCAAGTGAACACGTCACTGCCTTTGATCCTTATGATGTGTATTAACAAATTTCCCTGAAGAACTTGCAACCCGGAACCACTTAATCATGATCGTCAAAACTTCGCAAGCCAAATTCATCCGTTGGTTTGAAGAAATACGCGCAGAGGATATTCCGTTTGTCGGTGGAAAGAATGCTTCCCTTGGTGAAATGTATCAAGCCTTAACGCCTCAGGGAGTCAAAATTCCGAACGGATTTGCCATTACCGCTGAGGCCTATCGACATTTTCTTCATGAAGCCAAAATTGATTCAGCGATTCATGCCATTCTGAGAGATCTTGATACCAATGATCTCGAAAACCTTCGGCAGCGTGGCAGTCAGGTCCGTCACGCGATTCTTGGCTCAACTCTTCCCTCTGATCTGGAAGATCTCATTCTCATTGCCTACCAAGAATTAAGTGAAGGACACAAGGGGCCTGCTGATGTGGCCGTTCGGAGCAGCGCCACGGCAGAGGATTTGCCCGATGCCAGTTTTGCCGGGCAACAGGAAACTTACCTGAATGTCCAAGGAGATCTTTCGTTACTGGAAACCTGCAAACGGTGTTTTGCTTCGTTGTTTACTGATCGGGCCATTTCCTATCGAGTTGACAAAGG
>JAJDBS010000033.1 GCA_029261235.1 Nitrospirales bacterium | reverse complement strand
AGGCGAATTATCTAAGGGAGAATATCAGGTCATTTTGGGATTGTAAACTGAAAATATACGTAAACTCACCCTAGTCGAATTAACTACGGAATCTGTGACATTTATGTCTCACTGGATTGTTTGGCCAGGCGTCTTTATTCTTGGAATAATCATTGGAAGCTTCTTGACTGTCTGCGTCTATCGTGTTCCGCAGGGGCTTTCAATTGTGGCCCCACGGTCAGCTTGTCCACAGTGTGACAAGCAAATCAGTTGGTATGACAATGTACCGCTTTTCAGTTTTTTATGGCTGAAAGGCCAATGTCGGGCCTGTGAGTTGGGTATTCCTCGACGGTACCCCATCATTGAGCTGATCAATGGCCTGGGATATCTCTTGGTGGTTTGGCGATTTGGGTTCACTTGGCCCACGGTCGTGTATGCTGGATTGTTTTCGGTGTTTTGGGTCGTCACATGGATTGATTGGGATCACAAGATCATTCCAGATGTGATCACGCTACCAGGAATTATCATTGGGTTTCTTTGTGGAGCGCTTTTGTTGCCCACGGGGTGGTTGAATTCGCTGCTGGGGATTCTTGTTGGTGGCGGGACGCTCTTAGGGTTGGCGTGGATTAGCCCGTATATATTTGGCAAAGAAGGCATGGGTGGTGGCGATATTAAGTTTTTGGCCATGGTCGGTGCCTTTTTAGGCTGGCAGCAGGCCTTCATTACCCTCATGGTTGCCTCGGTGTTTGGGGCAGTGATCGGGGTTGGGCTCTTGGTTTTTAAGGTGGTGCAAAAGGGGCAATATATTCCCTTCGGGCCCTATTTGGCGTTAGGTGCTCTCATAGCCATGCTTTGGGGAACAGACATCTGGCAATGGTATTTCCGAGGGTTCCTATGACTTGGAATAACCAGGAAATTTATCAGAGAGCAATACTGGAGCAAGCAGAGAGTGCCCTCAATTCAAACAACATCAAAGGGCTTTACGCTGATAGAGCTTCTGATGGTGCTGGGCATCATGAGCATCACCTTGATGTTGGGCAATATGTGGCTATCAACGCAGTTGCCGCATTGGCGATTGAATGGCGCGGTGAGGCAAGTGATGTCCGATTTGATTGCAGCCAAGATGAGTGCTGTGGTGGAACGCAATCGGCACAGGATTTTTTTTCAGGACAATCGGCATTACCTGATCCTCGATGATAAGAACAATAATGGAAAAATCGATATCGGTGAACCACAAGAATCGCGTGATATTCAGGCTGACTATCAAGGTGTCACGCTAACTGCTTCCAATAATCCTTCATTTTTGCCCCGTGGCACGGCCTCGAGCTTAGCCTCGATTACGCTCACGAACTCGGCTGGTTCCAAAAAAATAACGATTAGTATTACTGGCCGAGTAAAGGTCAAATCGTAAAATGTATTCAAAGCCCGAACGGTTCGAAGAATCACGCCTCATTATTCTGAATCAACAGGGTTTATCGTTGTTGGAAATTGTCATGGCCATGGCAGTGGTCTTTCTGGCGTTGTTGGGATTTGCAGGATTTTCTGTAGTGGCGCATACAGGAATGAGTGCCAGTGAAAAAATGACACGAGCTGTCACCTTAGCGCAGGAAAAGATGGAAGATGTGAGGCGAGAAGGTGTGCCACCTGGATTAGCGAGTCAATTGAACACGACGGAACCCTATGGCTCAATTGCCGGAGCCCCACATCATGAACGGAACATCACGATAATTCCAAATGACCCTATGCTGGGTTTGCATACGATCGCGGTGAACGTGCAATGGGATAATGGGGCGCATACGACCTCTCTCAAGACGTATCTCGTGACAGAGTAAGGGGTGAGGCATGACTCGTTCCCCTCAAAAATCCCTCAATGGCTTTACCCTCATCGAAATGGTCGTGGCACTTGGCTTGAGCTTGGTGACGGTGAGTGCGGTCTATGCTCTCTATATCAGTGAACTGAAGGCCCAATATGTACGTGAAGATCGGTTGGAGATGCAGCAACAAGCACGGGTGGTCATCGATGTGATGAGTCGTGAGCTCTTGATGGCAGGGTACGATCCGCGTGGCATCAATCATGATACGGATCTGAGTAATGACTTTCTAGGGATTACCTACGATCCAAGTCGTTTGATGATCAAGTCGGATTTGAATGGCAATGGCCTGATAGCAGACCCCAATGAGTCAATTACCTTTGTCTATGATGCCAAGACGCATACTTTGCGACGGAATACTGGTGGAGGCAATCAACCCTTTGGAGAAAACGTCGAGTCACTGCTCGTGGAGTATTTCGATCAACAGGGAAATCCAACCGTCGACTCCACAAGCATTCGGCAAGTGAAGATCACGGTGACCGCTCGCACAGAAGATCCCGATCCTAAATATGTGCCGAACGGCGGGTATCGAACCGTGACTCTTCAGTCTCGTGTCACTCTAAGGAATCTTTAAGCATGAAGACAGGTGAAAGATGGGTGCGGCAAGCAGCGTTGTTGGGGAACAGTAAAGGGAGTGCCCTTATCGCCGCGCTCTTATTGGTAGCTGTGTCCAGCATTATGGGAGCTACTATTCTGTTCGCTACTTCGACAGATTTGCAGATCAGTGGTAACTACCGAAGAGCTATCCAAACCTTTTATGTGGCAGAAGCAGGCCTCGTTGAGATGCAGCGGCGACTCAGCGGATCGCCATCGACTGAACCTCTTTTTCTAGGAGACCTGGCCTCGCCTTACCAACCAGATTGGTCGGTCTATGTCTTTTCCCAAGCAGGGTGGAAGTCCGAAGATGATCAATCATACAACGCTTCACTCACCAACTATGTTTCACTTATAGGAAATGCCACGAATACGTTCCTCCAACCCAATAGTGTGCAAAGTGACATGGCGTATTGGGCCAAGGTGCATCACAAAACGGAATACGATGCAGAACAAGCCGGACATCGTGCCGCTACCCCGCATTATGTGGATGGAGATGGCGTCACATCGCTGCATTCCCCAAGCAATCGTGGGGAACTTGTTCGATTTGGCTACCCATCGGCCAGCTCGGTAACCCCAGAACAATTCACAACACCTTCCCCTACCGTATATGCGCCAGTAGAAAAGGTTACGAGTCATGGGCAGGTCGAAGGGGCCGATGCCATTCTTCAGGCGGATGTATTCCATCCGGTGGGTCCCCCGATGTGGGCTCCTATCTATGTGGGGAGTCAGATGGTGCTTTCAGGCAGTATGATCACGATTCAAGGTCTGGACGCCTGTGGGCTGGCTTCTGCCGGCCTTCCACCGGTTTCACTTGCTCCGTCTGCGGTGTTGGTAGGAACGGCAGGTTTGACCGGCAATCCTGCCATTCCCCAAGTCAGCCCGATTGCTTTGGATTTGGATAAACAGATCGAAGATCTGAAAAAAGGTGCTACACCTGTTTTAACCGATTTAGTGAGCGTGACGTTGGGGGTACCTATGACTCCATTGGTCCATTATGCTGGACCTACGAGTGGTACGTTGAGCATCTCTCAAGTTATTGGATATGGCATCCTGCTTGTAAAGGGCAACGTTCAAATCGCGGCCCCTTTTCAATGGCAAGGGCTTATCGTCGTTTCAGGCCAAGTCACATTTGCTGGAGGGCTGGGACCCTCAACCCTTAACGGAGCTCTTTATGCTGATCGAGTCCAAGTCCTTCATGACGATGTCAGTATCACCCTAAACACCTGTCCCATCGCAGCCACTCTTCGCACGCTTCCGGTCAAAGTTTTGAGCTGGCGTCAAGTACTCTAAATCGTGTTTTCAATTATTCTCTAGGAGTGCAGTTATCAACAATTTTCAGTTCAATTATTTCGCATCGAGCCTTAAGTATTAATAGAAGGTTGCAAGTCATTGAATTTTAACGATTTTTATGGACGTCATCCTGGTCTCCATAATTATTGCGGTAAGACTCTCTTGCTCTGGGTCTTTAGTCTCTCCCCCTTCTCTGGGCCTTTCGGTTGATTGTCGAACGGCCAAAATCCTATTAAAATCACAAGCCTTGTATAGTATTCGATTTCCCTCTTTGCGGAAGTTGGGTTTTTCTCAGTCATCAAATTAATCATTGGAGGAGAAATTATGTCAGCAGAATCCGATATCATTTACACGAAAGTGGATGAAGCCCCGGAATTAGCGAGTGGGTCGTTTTTGCCAATTATCCAATCGTTTGCCAAAACGGCAGGAGTAAACGTGGGCACCAAGGACATTTCATTGGCGGGCCGAATCATTTCGCAATTTCCTGACAAATTGAAGCCGGAACAACAACAGCCTGACGACTTGGCCTTATTAGGTGAGCTAGTCATGAAGCCGGAAGCTAATGTGATTAAACTTCCGAATATTAGTGCCTCGCTTCCTCAAATCCAGGCGGCTGTCAAAGAATTGCAATCACAGGGCTATGCGATTCCCGACTATCCTGAAGACCCACAAAATGATGAAGAAAAGGCCATTCAAGCCAAATTCGATAAGGTAAAAGGCAGTGCCGTGAATCCAGTGTTACGGCAAGGCAACTCAGATCGTCGTGCCTCATCTTCTGTGAAACAATATGCCCAAAAAAACCCACATCGAATGGGGAAGTGGGCGAACGATTCAAAAACCCACGTAGCGCATATGTCTGGAGGAGATTTTTTCGGGAACGAAAAGTCGACCACGATTACCGATCAGTCGGCTGGGAAAGGGCGTGTTGAGTTCGTTGGTGCGGATGGCAGCACCAAGGTGTTGAAAGATGGCGTCACATTCGACAAAGGGGATGTGGTTGATGCCACCAAGATGAGTGTGGCTGCATTGCGGAAGTTTTTTGCCGAACAAGTCGTTGATGCCAAAAATAATCCTGATGCGCTCTTTTCCCTGCACATGAAAGCCACAATGATGAAGGTCTCAGATCCCATTATCTTTGGACATTGTGTGACGGTGTTTTTTGACGATGTCTTTAAAAAACATCAGAAGACCTTTGATGAGTTAGGGGTGAACGTCAATAATGGATTGGGCGATGTGTATGCAAAAATCGGTCAATTACCTGCTGCGAAACAAGAAGAAATCAAGGCAGATATTCAAGCAGCCATAAAGAACGGACCGGAAATGGCCATGGTGGATTCTGACAAAGGGATCACCAACTTGCATGTGCCAAGTGATGTGATCATCGATGCGTCTATGGCTGCCGCACTTCGCACCTCAGGGAAGATGTGGGGTCCTGATGGCAAAGAGCATGATATGAAAGCCATTATCCCGGATCGGAGTTATGCTGGAATTTACCAGGCGGTTGTCGATTTCTGTCGAGAAAACGGCGCCTTTGACCCGTCCACGATGGGTAGTGTGCCTAATGTTGGATTGATGGCTCAAAAAGCTGAAGAATATGGGTCACACGATAAAACATTTGAAGCCCCAGGCAATGGAAGCATCAACGTCATTGATGGCGCGGGAAATGCCTTGCATCAAATCGAAGTGGAAAAAGGCGATATCTTCCGTGCTTGTACGGTGAAAGATATTCCGATTCAAGATTGGGTGAAGCTAGCAGTGAATCGAGCAAGAGCCTCTTCAACACCGGTGGTGTTCTGGTTGAATAAGGATCGAGCGCATGATGCACAGATCATTGATAAATTGAATCGGTATCTCAAGGATCATGATACGAATGGGTTGGATATTCAAATTCTGTCTCCAGTGGATGCGATGAAGCTGTCGCTGCAGCGCGCGAAAGACGGGAAAAATACGATATCCGCCACGGGCAATGTGTTGCGGGATTATCTCACAGACCTTTTCCCAATTTTGGAATTAGGTACCAGCGCAAAAATGTTGTCCATCGTTCCGTTAATTAATGGTGGCGGGCTGTTTGAAACCGGAGCGGGAGGATCAGCCCCCAAGCATGTGCAGCAGTTTGTGAAAGAAGGGCATTTACGTTGGGATTCATTGGGAGAATTTTTGGCCTTGTCCGAATCCTTTGCGCATCTCAGTAAAAACAAGAACAACAAAAAAGCTCAAGTGCTTGCCGACACTCTGGACCGTGCAACTGGGCAACTGATGGATAATCGGAAGGCTCCAGGTCGAGCGTTAGGAGAATTGGATAATGCCGGCTCTCATGTGTGGGAGGCCATGTATTGGGCGAAGGAACTGGCCAATCAAAATGATGATCCAGACTTGAAAGCTAAATTTACGTCAATCGCAAAAGAGCTTGAGTCTAATGTCGACACGATTTTAGAGGAATTGAAAGTGATCAAAGGCAAGCCTGTCGATATCGGTGGTTACTACCACACTTGCCCAGATAAGGTGAAGGCTGGCATGCGCCCAAGCGCAACCCTCAACAAAATTCTGGCGACTTTGAACTAAGAAAGACGTAGACGAAAAAGAGAAGGGTGTGTCTGAATAACTGGGCCGGGTTCTTTTGGGAGCTCGGCCCAGTTTGTTTATATGATAGGAGTTTTTGCAATGATTCTGCGTTAATTCTTTGAACTTGTGGTGTTGCGATACCGTTTTTCGAAATTGAGATTTCATTATTATTTCTCAGGAATCTCATTCCCATACTGCTGCAAGACATACTCCAAGACCTTTGGGGTGTGTTTCACAATAATTTGGCGTGTCAGTCGATCGTGACATTATCCAGCTAGGATCCATCTCAATGCCTCTTCTTGATCGCCATTTCGATACGATTCAATGGAATTTTTCAAGCAGGTCTGGCCGGACATATTCTTTCGGAAAATCTTGATGGGGTAAGCTGTGGCCAAGAGTTACGGTATTTTTCTGGATGGCCGTGAAAAAGGGTTGAGGGGGGCGGGTTGGAGAAGCTGGACCGGTCGCTATCTATTTGATTCCTTGACTCTGTAATTGGACGCTTCAGGCCGCGGGGGAATACTTCGGTCTTACGAGCGAAAGGGGAGTCAGTTGGGCCTGTGCTCAAATCCGACAGAGAGAAGCCGCAGGGCGGGGATTCAGGATCAAACTGAAGAAAATTAGGAAACGACCCTTACAATAACAGACTTGGTCCCTGCCCTTGCCATGCCACCCTAGGCTGGCGCAGTCATGGGTGACGGGAATATCTCGTCTGTGTAGCCGAGCAGGCGATAGTAGATCAATCCCAGCCATTCGTGGGCGGCGTCATCCAACAGGCGCAAATTGCCGGCCAGGCTTGGCCGCCCAAATCCGACGGAAATTTGTTTGAAATCCCCTGGGTAGGGCGTGACTTGCCATTGTTCTGCGCGAAAACAAGCGATCGTGCGAGGCATGTGGTATGCGGACGTCACGACTACCCAATGGTCGTCGGATTGTGGTTGGACGATGGTTTTGACCAGGCGTGGTGTATCGCAGGTATTGGTTGCGTTGGGTTCTAAAATCATTCTGCCAGGGGCGATTGTGGTCGCAGCCAGGATTTCTGTCGCGATGCTTTGCTGACTTGCGCGGCCGCCGTGTCGTTCGAGCAGTTTCCCACCACCGCTGTGAACGAGCTTTGCCGTGGGGAATCGCTCGGCAAGTAGGAAAAAAGCCGTGAAACGGCTGGCGTCGCGGTTCAGATGGGGTTCGTTGTAATAAATCGACCGCGTGACCCGCTCTGAGCCGGCGAGCAAGATGATACCGTCGACGTCTGCAAGCTCGGAGGGAGCAGGGAAGCGCAGTTCTAGGGGTGCCATTGCCCATTTAGCCAAAGGTGTATAGGTAATCACCAGCACAGCCGTGGCTCCGAACAACAGCAATCGCTTGCTGAGGCTGGGCCGCTTAAAAAACGCAGACACGACCCCGGCGAGAAAGATCAAGGCCAAGATGTGGCTGGGTTGCGTGAACGACCAAATGAGGTAGTTGATGCTCATACGATTAGGAATTGTAAGCGTTATTTTTTGGCAATCCGGAACGTACCGAAGAGGTCGTGGGATGTCAATTTCGCCAAGCAGTGAGGACAACATCAGGTGGGTTTAGCCTGGAACTATGGTCTTCTCGTTCTTGGACACAGGATATTCCCACGAATTCCGACACAGTGGTGGCGTTGAAGAAGTATTTTGGGCTTAGGGATTGAATCGGATGAAATTAGCCCTTGGGTGGAATCAGGCAGTTTGCAAGAGGTCGCTGGTCAGAACCGAGGTACAGCGAATCGAGAGGGGAGGAAGACGATCTCCTTCATTCGGAAGAATGGACCACTCGACGAGAATACGCTATACCTCGATGCGAGGGGTTATCATTCCAGGTGGTTGGAGCCCTTCTCCACGCTTGACGAACCTGTCCACAAAACTGGGGTCACACCAGGCATTTTCAATGCAAGTCTGGCCGGACATTTTTTTCGGAAAATCTTGATGGGGTAGGCCTTCACAATATATTTCATGCCTGCCGGTCAACCTCTCGCTGTGGGTTTTGTATCATTCCATATCCAATCAATGTCTTCTTGAAATGCGAAGACATTTTCAACAGACACACCGGTTATCAAAATCATAAGAACAAGACATTGCAGAGATCGAAAGAAGATTCACCTCAACTAATCATTCCTTCACTTGCGTTCCTCGCGCAGTATAGAATATTAGCAGGCTCGTACTATTAGAACATCTACCTGAAATAAAGGGAGGTTTTTCATGCGTCAATGTCAAAGGTTTATTCTTGTATTATTTTGCCTGAGCTTCGTATTGTCATATCAAGCTTGGGCAGGGCAGCAGCTTGATATTCATGATGGCTCGGCGATTTCGATTACATCCCCCCAGAATGGCGAAACAGTGGAGAGCTCGTTTGATTTAAAATATGTATTGAGAAAAGGCGCGATGGCTGATCATGCCCATGTCTTTTTGGATGGCACCTATCAGAAGGGATTTAAAGGTCAATTTAGTGATGTGCCATCAGGGAAACATACCATTACGGTGAAAGTCGCGACCCATGACCATGATATGGTGACGGTTTCTGACTCAGTTGATGTAACGGTGCAATAAAGACTGCTGGAGTGGTCGTTGCGAAGTTGGGATGGGCTATCGGGATGCTTGAACCTGCGACTCCGAAAGGAGTCACAGTTTCGGGGGCTTATGCGCTCTTATAGATCGTTCAGTTCCCAGTCATAGTCCAAGTAATACACCGTCAGCTTGGTGTCTTTTAGGGAGCTCATGGCTCCTTCAGGTGCATAGGGAGCGAGATAGTTTCGGACACCACCTTTTGCATCAAAATCTTCCTTGAACCATTTGAAGATTGAAGACATGTAGAGGTAGCCTTTTTTATCTATATGTAAGCCTTTTTTAGAGTTTGCTAGAAAGAGTGTTAATTGATCATCAAGTTGACTGTCGAGCTTTTCGACTGTGTAGGCTTCACCACGAAGATCTGGACAACTTACTGATGCACAGACTATGGCTGCGTGAATGCGTGGATCACCCATTTTCCGAAGAATCTCATGTTCAATTTCATTGAGTGTTCGTGTTTTCCCTGCCACGACTCCCACTTCTTTTTTCCACACAGCGGTAAAGAGACTTCCTGCATCTTTTATACTTTTTAATGGGTAGTTATCCAACACCATTTTGGCTGCCATCACGTTGTATACATTGATCCAAAAGGTGAGCTTCTCCTTTTGGGTTTTTAAGTCGGACAACGACACCTTTTCTAAATCTTTGACCAACTTGATATAGGCCGGATCTTTGCCAAGTTTCTTGTAATCGACGGCATTCAGATAGACACCGTTGATAGTTTTAGGAGCCACGTACTTTTTTAACAAGCCATCCCACGTAGAGAAATCAAACGCAAAGGCCGAGGGGGTTGCAAACAAGGTCAACACCCCAAGCACCACACACATTCTGCTCAACAAATATTTCATAAATTATTCTCCTATGATTGAGGTAATGAGTACTCAAAAAATAACTCTTGCATGCTGTATGAGTCTCTTCCTTCAACCAAAACATTACACATCATGAGCAATTTTTCAAATAAATAGGCATGGCTTATTGACATGAGTCCTGTAACAGAGTCACAACATGTGAGACGATTGACTCATGGTAGAACATACTCATCCCAATCGCTTCGTGACAGATGGCAACATTCAGACTAGCAAAAGCATTGTCCATACACAGATTCTGAACCGCTTATGACAGAGGTCCATTCCCGCTCTCGCATCACGGTTATCATTCCCGCGCTCAACGAACAAGATGCTCTCCCTCTCGTGCTAAAAGATCTTCCGTGGAACATGGTCAGTGAGGTCATTGTGGTTGATAATGGTTCGACCGATGACACCGCTGCGGTGGCCCATCGAGCTGGGGCACATGTGATCCATGAGCCTCAACGAGGCTATGGAGCCGCCTGTCTTGCCGGGATGCGAGCCATGCAAGATTCAGACATCGTCGTGTTTCTAGATGGAGACTACAGCGACCATTCGAATGAATTGCCTCATGTGGTAGGACCTATTCTTGGCAGCCAGGCGGATATGGTGATCGGCTCACGTGTGCTTGGCGTTCGAGAGCGAGGGGCGCTTCCTCCTCAGGCGCGGTGGGGGAATTGGTTAGCTGTGAACTTGATTCGATTCTTGCATGGAGTTCGCTATACCGATCTTGGGCCCTTTCGGGCGATACGAGTGTCTAGCCTTCTATCCGTCGAAATGCAAGATCAGGGATATGGTTGGACTGCAGAAATGCAAGTGCGCGCAGTCAATATGGGACTGCGGATACAAGAGGTGCCTGTGAGTTATCGCAGAAGGACAGGTCAATCCAAGATCAGTGGAACGCTTCGTGGCTGCGTGTTAGCGGGAAGTGCCATTATCAAAACAATTATTCGACATGCATATCCACCAACGTGGCGACTGATTCCTAAATCCATGACAAAACCCGCCCCTAGCTCAATCAAGGCCTAGCCGCCAAAGTTAGACTCTTCAGCTATGAGAAAGCTCTCCCAGTTGAACGACAGTGTACTCTTCGTTGTAGCCGTTGTTGGCGTCTGTGCTTGGCTCGGTATCGCATCACTCGCCTCGATTTCAGCTCAACCAGTCGTTTTTGTGTCGCTCTTCAGTATGGCTTTTCTGGCCTACTATCTGGGCGTCCGTCAGGTCATGAAGCGACGACAAATCAAACATGCTCTGATTCTCATATTCGTCATGGGTCTTCTCTTTCGAATCCTTGCCTTCAGTGGGGCACCCTCAGATGATATCTATCGCTATTTATGGGAAGGCGAAGTCCAACGATACGGCATGAATCCATATGTCTATCCGCCAGGTGCACCTGAACTGGAAACGCTACGAAACAGCAGCTCATATGCTTCTCTTATCAACCATAAGAGTTGGACTGCGATTTATCCACCTGTTGCTATGCTGTGGCATCGCCTGTTTGGCGAAAGTGTGCTCATGCTGAAAGCGTCCTTTCTGGTGGCAGAAGGTATCCTCCTGTTTTTCTTGTGGCGACTTCTTCTCTTGAGGGAGATTCCTCCTGAGCGGATGCTCATTTATTGGTGGAATCCGTTACCCATTTTTGCGTTTAGCTTGGAGGGCCATCATGACGCGATAGCACTCGCATTTCTGATGATGGCTCTGTACGGATTAGTGAAAACCCGCAGCCAAGTAGGCACTGTCATCGCCTGGACAGCAGCTGTTCTTTCAAAGGGTTTTGCGATTGTCACCTGGCCAGTACTTGCCACTCGAATAAAGCCATCCATGTGGCTATGGGCTCTATTTTTTTTGGGGATTGTGGTTCTGCCATTTCTCGATGCCGGCCCGGCACTATGGCAATCTCTTGCGCAGTTTGGTGGCGAGTCACATTACAATGATTCTCTCCATGCACTATTTTCACTCACTATGCAGTCCGTGGGAGTCTCGAATCCGTTGTGGTCACGATTCTTGTCGCTCCTGACTGGGTTAGGTATTTTTATGTGGGTCATGCTGAGAGTGAGGCCAGATCCTCTGCTTCGCACAGCCTGGTTGATGGGAGGACTGTTGTTGGTGCTACCAACGGTGCATCAATGGTATTTGATTGCCCTCTTGCCCTTCCTCTGCTTTTTCCCTTGGGCTGGGTGGCTTCTGCTCACTGGGACAAGCATTCTTCCATTCCTTGCCCAACTCGAAATCTTTCACACAGGTGAATGGGTGGAGTGGCATTGGCTCAAGCCGTTCGAGTACGCACCCCTCTTTATCTGGTTTTGTTGGTGCGCGATAAAGAAATGGCAAATAAGAAAGAGTGATGGATCTTTGAAGAATCCTGAAAAGAGTTGTGGAGTGTCCTGCTCATGATGATGTTCCTTTTCATGCTGTATTGTGTAAGTGCAATGGGTCTCTTTATCTATGGTGTGAACTGCTATGTGTTGGTCCATCGATTTCGTCGCCATCGCCAGAAGGGTATGGAAAGACTTGAGAACATTCGAAGAACCTTCCGAGAAAAGTTAGACCAAGAAATTCCAACCGTCACTATTCAATTGCCGGTCTATAATGAGCCCTGGGTGGTCGGAAGACTCATTCAAGCTGTGTCTCGCATTCAGTGGCCCAGAGAAAAGCTGGATATTCAGATTTTGGATGATTCCACAGATGAGGCCACGGCAATTATCAAAGAACATCTCGTGCATTTTCAGGCTGAAGGTATTACGATTTCACACCTACATCGAACCAATCGTGAAGGGTTCAAGGCCGGAGCCCTGAAGGCAGGGTTGATGGTCGCCAAAGGGGAGTTTATCGCAATCTTCGATGCCGACTTTGTTCCTAATCCTGATTTCTTGCACCAAACAGTCCCCTTCTTTACCGATGAAAAAGTCGGCATGGTTCAAACCCGTTGGAGTCATCTCAATGAAGACTATTCACTTCTCACACGCACGCAAGCCGTGGGGATCGACCGACATTTTGCCGTCGAGCAAAGTGCCAGATGTTGGGCCGGATTTTTCCTGAACTTCAATGGGACGGGCGGCGTTTGGCGGCGTAAGGCGATCGAACAGGCTGGTGGATGGGAGGCAGATACGTTAACGGAAGACCTAGACCTCTCCTATCGCGCCCAGTTACGAGGCTGGAAGATGGAATATCTCCCGGATGTGGATGTGCCATCAGAAATTCCAGCAGATGTCTCAGCCTTTAAAAGTCAGCAACGTCGGTGGGCCAAAGGTTCTATTCAGACCGCGAGGAAACTGATTCCCAGGGTGCTATCCGCGGACCTTCCGGTGTTTACCAAAGTCCAAGCCGTTATCCATCTGACGCATTATCTTATTCATCCTCTGATGATGCTCATCGCGCTCACATCGGTCCCATTGTTGAGCTTTCAGAATAGTCTGTGGTCGGCGTTGTCTTTTGCTCCTGCGATCATGTTGCTCTGCTTGGCCACAGCGGGACCATCAATGTTGTATATGACAGCTCAGCGAGTGCTTCACAAAAACTGGGTGCGTCGAATCGTGAGAATTCCGGCTTTGATGATTCTTGGTACGGGGCTGGCGGTCAGTAATACGTTGGCAATCGTCGAAGCCTGTATTGGGACGGCGAACGATTTCGTCCGTACGCCGAAACATAATATCGTCGGAACGATTCGACAAGCACAACCACGTTCTAGAGCAGTCTCTCTTGATTCCGTGTTGATGCTTGAAGTCTCAATGGCCATCTATTGTGTGAGTGGCCTCGCGTATGCGTTGCAAGCCGAACAATATATGATTAGTCCATTCTTGTTTCTCTATGCCCTTGGGTTTTTGTTGATGGTGGGAAGTTCGACTAGTGCGGTTCTGAGCAGCTGGTGGGATCGACCATCGTCAGTTCGAATAGAGAAAGCGCCGAACCGTATTGATGATTCGGAATGTGCCTATCGACAAGCCATAAGAAATTTCGACTCCCCACCATTTAAGCAAATCTTGTAAAATTAATCCTTAAGTGAAGGACTCCTACTATCCAACAGGTTTTTTCAATGAGTCTCCCCACTTTTGAGGGTGAGCATGTAGCTCGTGAGGTCATTGAGTTGCTTGTCATCGAGAGGGAACGTGGGCATAAACGACCCTGGTGAAACTGATTTAGGGTCCTTGAAATGCTGAATGTGCCACGCACGGTCAGGACGACGATCAGCCACAAACGAGAGGTCTGGAGCTAAATTCCCCCCTTCTCCATGGATTCGATGGCAGGTTTTGCAACCAAATTGAACGACTAACCCTACCCCGCGGTCGATAGAGGGATCTTTCTTTGGAACAGCGTAGAGTTGTTTGAGTGAAAATCCTAACAGGACAAATACCGTGATTAAAAATCCCATACCTACTATCAATGTGATTGGTCGAGAAGCAGGATTTCGTCCGGGATTTCGATCCCAAAAGGGGAGGAGGAACAATGCGGCGAAAAACAAGGTGGGTAAGAGCCAGGTCGCGAGGGGTCCGAGCGCTCCAGGCGCATATTTTAAGATTTGATAATGAAACAAAAAATACCATTCAGGTACCGGGATGAAGGAATGATCAGACGGGTCCGCTCGATCGGCCAAGGGCAATTCAATAAAGATTGTCAGCATTGAGACGACGACAAATACACCCAACATGACGATGGAATCCATATAGACCTGCCGAGGGTAAAACGTCTCGCTGCCCTTCTTGGCTTTGGCTTCATCATGCGGGCCAGCGGGTCCGACACGGCGAAGAATAAAAAGATGCAGTGCGATGCCAAAAATAATTGCGGCAGGAAGGAAGGCGACATGAATGGCAAAAAAACGTGAGAGGGTGAGCGCGCCCAATGTTTCTCCACCCCGAAGGAATTTGGTGAGAAAATCGCCAATAATCGGTGTGGCCCCAACCATGTTAATGCCGACCTGTGTGGCCCAATACGCATTTTGATCCCAGGGGAGCAAATAGCCGGTAAACCCAAAGCCCAACATTAAGGTGAGCAGGATGACG
This sequence comes from Nitrospirales bacterium, assembly GCA_029261235.1. GTDB lineage: Bacteria > Nitrospirota > Nitrospiria > Nitrospirales > UBA8639 > Nitrospira_E. Next base: position 4,670 of record JAJDBS010000033.1, on the reverse strand, counting down.
CCGACGATCCACATCATTTCGCGTGGTTTTTTGTATGAACCGTCGAAAAAGACTTGGAGCATATGTAAGCCAACGAGCATAATGACTGCAGAGGCCCCCCAGTGATGGAGGCCTCGAATAAACCATCCCCCCCAGACTTCATCTTGAATGAAGCGAACCGTATCATATGCATGATCAGTCGACGGTACGTAATAGACCATGAGCAGCATGCCGGTGAGGACTTGTAAGCCAAAGAGAAAGAGGGTGGCAGACCCATAGACGTAGTTCCAGCTCGCTCCTCCAGGAATAGGTTCGTTGAGCAACGTTTGCTCAAGAGGTTTTAACTTCAGGCGGCTGTCAAACCATTGGTAAATTCGTGCGAGCATGAGGTTAGAGTTCCACCTTTTCAGGTAGCCCAGATTTAAATTCCTGATACATCACCAGCAAATTTCCGTTTTCTACTTTGGAAGGAAGCGTATCCAGCGGACGAGGTGCAGGCCCTGCTTTGACAGTCCCTTCCATATCGTAGACACTGCCGTGGCAAGGACATTTAAAGAGCCGATCCTGGTTTTCCCAGCGATAGCCGCAACCTAAATGTGGACAGATGGGGGAATAGACCCTGATTTGACCATCGTCCCGTTTCACCGCCCAAATCCCTTTCGTTGACTGACTGTTCTGCCAACCATCCTTCACGGTCATGGAATAATCCAAGACAGTTGGTTCATTGGCAGGGATATCCTCAATTTTTGCAACTGAAATCCAACCTTTGGGTTGTCGCTTGAGTGCTGGAGAGACCATGTAGCCGACAATCGGCACGGCCAAAGAGAAGCCGATGATAGACGAAATCAGCATGGTGGCTTTCACGAAAAACGATCGACGGGTGCCAACGGGGGTCGAACAACCTTCTTCCATATCAAGGCTCCTTTTTGCGATTCCGCGATGCAGATCGCCCAAGCTTATGTCAGGAGACGTCCCTAATGCTTAGGCGTTGAAAGTACAACGTGTAACGATGTGGTGATGTGTGTTTTGGCTGTTGAACGTTCTTGAAGTTGGGATGACGGAAGAAAAAGGAGGAATGAAAATCGAGGTATAATGGGAGAGAGTAATCATATAGTGGGAGTCTACCAGGAAAGGGGAAGCCGTCAAGTTTCAATTGGAGTGAGGTCCGTTTTGCTATTCCTAAAATTTTGCAGAGTTAAAAATTCCTGACAGACTCTGTCAAGTCTCAAGCCACATGGATGGGTGTACTCTGCCATCGCGGAAACGAGTTTTCGTAGCCATGGCTGAGATCTGTTAAAGTCTCTCGGTTGTCTTCTGAGTATTATTGTTACCGTCTTGGAGGTACGAGATTTGAGTCATGTGAAAGTTGTCACCCTTTCCAAAATCGGTGATGTCTCAATCGTGTGTAAGACAAAACGAGACATTGCTGAGGAAACCCCCATAGATAAGCGAGATGATGAATCTCTGGGGTGGGGCTATTGGGATCGAATTTGGCCATCGTCCGTGGCCTTATCAGAATATCTGATTCACCAATTCTTCCCCACAAAACTGGCAGGAAGCAGGGTCCTGGAAATTGGCTGTGGGACGGGCGTGCCCGGAGTGGTCGCAGCTCAGCTGGGAGCCTTTACCATGTTCACAGATATGGTTCCGGTAACGCTTGAAGCGGTCAAAGAGACATGCCGATTGAATCACATTAAGAAATTTGATACGTGCACATTAGATTGGTCAAAAAAGATGCAATCAAAAGAACGGTATGATTTGGTGCTAGGCTGTGAAGTCTTTTACGACGAGACAATTCTACCCGATATTGCTCAGGTCCTTGAGCAAGTGCTTGGCTCAGGCGGAAAAGGCATCTTTTGCGATCCCAATAGATTGGGGCTAGATACGATTGAACTCGCATTTCAAGAAAAATTTAATGTGACAATAGAACAAATCCCTCTCAACTGGCCGCTTCGCAAAGAAGTCGCAATACAAAAGATGGTGTATCTGTACGAATTCACGTTAAGAAGTGAGAGATAGTTTTTATGGAACCATTCCCCACGTGTCCCTATTTCATTGACGGTTCCCAAAAGGCGATATACAATTTTCTTTATGTTTCAAACACTTTCAGAATATTCAGCATCGTCTTGGAAGGGATCGAATGAATACGATGGCTTAGAAGCCGTTGTAGCAGGGATTGCTGATGGCGCTCAGCTGATTCAGGCCAAAGTGCGTGCGGCTGTGCTGGCCCAAGCTGTTGGTACCACTGGGGAAATCAATGTTCAGGGAGAGGTGGTCCAGATTCTGGATACCTTTTCGTCTGACACCTTAGTCAGGACGTTGAGTGAATCCGGGCGGGTGGCCGCTGTCAGTTCAGAAGAAATTGAAGAAACAGTGGTTGTTGGTGATAGTCCGGCGCACCAGTATCTTGTGCAAATGGACCCTCTTGATGGATCTTCCAATATTGATGTGGCTATTAGTGTTGGCTCGATCTTGGGGATTTGGAAGCGTCAGGCCGATGAAATGATCACGGATTCGACCCTGTTGAAAAAAGGGACCGAACAAGTCGCGGCCGTGTATACGGTGTATGGGTCTTGTACCATGATGGTAGTGGCCACCCGTGAGAACGTTCAAGGCTTTACTCTTGATCCGACTGACGGAATTTTTCGACTGACTAATCCTGACATTCGCATTCCAGAAAAAAACTCCTGCTATAGCACCAATGAAGGTAACTTTAAGGGTCTGGACTTAGGAACCCAAAAAGCTGTCGAAGAGCTACGCAGTACGTATTCTCTTCGATATGTCGGATCCCTCGTCGCCGATTTTCACAGGAATCTCTTAAAAGGTGGAATATTCTTGTACCCCAGCACAAAGAAAAGTCCTGAAGGGAAGCTCCGGCTTATGTATGAAGCCAACCCTCTGGCTTTTATTGCCGAGCAGGCCGGTGGCGCAGCCTCCTCAGGCAAGGAGCGTATCTTAGATATAGAGCCCAAAAAATTGCACCAGCGCTGTGCGCTCATCATCGGCAATAAAGATGTCGTTGAGCGAACGGTGTCAGTTATGGACAGATAGCTTCCCATTGTTAATTTTGCCTAAATAATGGGCATGTCCTGTTGTGGTAATCTGTTTCCCCTCCCGTTTTCTACGTTTCAGGCCTCCATACTCCTGCTCGCAACGGCATAAAGCTAATTCTCGGCTTGAGAAAGTGCCGCATAGTCATACTATTAGAATGAATGAAATTTAAGGCATTGATTTTAATAGAATTTCTATTCTTCATCCGGTAAAGCCGTAATTTCCCTTTCTGTGAGTCAGGGCTGGGACTTTTGTGAGAGGCGCTATGGGTCTTTTGATTGATTGCAGAGAATGAAAGCCGTTCGTACAATGCACGTTCCCACCAGCTGGTGGGTTAGTCCGGTTTTGTCTTTCACATTTTATTCCCTGACGGAAGGGTAGGATTATGGCAAAGGTCCTTGAAGGCCCAGGAATGGGCTTGCTGCGAAAATGGGGAATCTCAACTCCCAACTATATCGTGGTGACATCAAATGAAGAGTTTGAACAACTCTCCAAAGCGAATGATTGGCTTCAAAAGAACAAGCTCGTGGTGAAAGCTCATGAAGCATTGGGCTCTCGTTTCAAATTAGGTTTAGTGAAGGTGGGGTTAGATTTAGCTGCCGCCAAGTCCGCTGTGAAAGAGATGTTAGGAAAACAGCTGGAGTCCGTGACCATTCGGGAAGTTATTGTCTCGGAAGCGATTGACCATAAAGAAGAATATTATGCTTCCGTGAAATCCACCCGTGAAGGTGTGGATGTGATGGTGACGACCTATGGTGGTGTGGAAGTTGAAGACAATTGGGAGAAAGTCCAAACGCTGGCCGTCGAAATCGGCGAATCTCCAACAGATGTCCAATTGGCTAAGTTATCAAAGGACGCTGGGTTCTCTGGAGATACGGCCACTAAAATGGCTGAATTCTTAAATAAATTGTATACCTGTTTTGATAATGAAGATGCGCAATATGTGGAAATCAATCCGGTGGTCCAAAATTCAAGCGGCGATTTAGTGGCCCTTGATGCGGTGACGCTTTTGGATGGCGATGCGAAGTTTCGTCATAAAGATTGGACATTCCCCTTCGCGGCTGAATTTGGTCGGGCGTATACCACCAATGAAGAAGAAGTGATGGCCGTGGATGCGAAGGTTAAAGGCTCTGTGAAATTGATTGAAATCCCAGGTGGTAATATTGCCATGCTGCCAGCCGGTGGTGGGGCCAGCGTGTATTACTCGGATGCAGTCGTCGCACGTGGTGGAAAATTAGCGAACTATGCAGAATATTCAGGCGATCCGCCTGATTGGGCCGTAGAAGTACTGACAGAAAAAATCTGTTCCTTGCCGGATATTAAACATATTATCGTCGGAGGCGCCATCGCCAATTTTACTGACGTGAAAAAGACGTTTGGCGGCATTATTAATGCGTTCCGAAAAGCCAAGGGCGAAGGCAAACTCAAGGGAGTGAAGATTTGGGTACGGCGTGGTGGCCCCAATGAATTGCAAGGACTGGCGGCCATGCGTGCTTTAGAGGATGAGGGATTTGATATTCACGTGTTTGACCGCACGACGCCATTAACGGACATTGTCGACATGGCGATGGCGGCACAATAAACTATTTGAACTCGAGGAATTAGGAGACTGTTTCGATGAGTATTCTTGCAACCAAAGA
>JAJDBS010000032.1 GCA_029261235.1 Nitrospirales bacterium | reverse complement strand
AAGAGCTGTTGCCGACGCAGGAGATTCGGCAGAAATAGGTGGTTGGAACGAGGTAATCACTAAGACTCCCTCAAGTTTTGAAAAATCCACGATAGGCGTCACTTCTCCAGACTGAAATAAATCTGTGGCGGCTTTTGTCACGTGCTGGATCTGGCCAATATACAGTCCCCGAGGAAAGTCATCTGTGAGACCTGACGTGACAACAGCATCACCGACTTGGACGGATGAAAGTGGTGGAAGATATTTCATGTGAATATTGCCTTGAGGTGTTCCCTGTATAATCCCTTCGTCCCGGCTGCTCTGAATCATGCCAGTAATGGCGACATTGGGATCTGAGAGGAGGAGGACAATCGAGGTCGTCGGGTTCACGCGGATGATTCGACCAACGACACCCGCATCTGTGATGACTCCCATTTCTTCACGGATTCCGTCTGCTGCGCCCTTGTCTATGACTATCGCACGATACCAATTTGAGACATTGCGTCCGATGATATGGGCAGGCAGGGTGATCATTGGAGCGGTGGCTTGATAGATTGACAGTTTTTTGAGGTCCAAGGCGACAATCGTGTGTTCTCGGAGACGATTTTGTTCCTTTTGCAATTGTTGAATCTCTATCTTCAGGGTTTGATTTTCTTCCCACACATGCTGGAGAGCGATATATTGGCTCCATGTTTCTCCAACGGAACCTTGAATGGAGGCCACCACTTGCAGTGGGCCCTCAAGAATGATGGTGAGCGGACCACCAAATTGTCCCAACCATTCTTGCGATTGTCGTGGTAGGAATAACAAAAGAAGCAAAAGAAGGATAAAAGTCCCGATCAGTAATCGGCGAAGCCCTGTGGAGAAAGGCAATGAGGTATGCTCAGATCGTGGCATAAAGATAGAGGTGCTTAAGGATACAAGCTTGAGTGGGTTGAGACTTTCCGTAGCAGGCTGAGTTCTTCTAGTGTTTTTCCGACTCCCAACACGACTGAGTTTAAAGGGTCATCGACGGTCACAATGGGCAATGCGGTTTCTTCTCGCAGTCGATCATCAAGGCCATTGAGCAATGAACCGCCACCGGTGAGGACAATCCCGCGGTCGATGATGTCACCAGCCAATTCTGGTGGTGTATGTTCCAACGCGATTCGTACGGCAGCCACAATGGTGTTAATGCAGTCCTGCAACGCGCTTCGAATCTCTGCGTCATCAACAAAGATGGTTCGTGGAATGCCAGAAACAATGTCTCTTCCTTTCACGGCCATTTGCTTTTTCTCTTGGAATGGAAACGCGGATCCAATCTCCATTTTTATCTTTTCGGCCATATGCTCCCCAATGAGCAAGCTATATTCGCGTTTTAGATGGTTCATGATGGCTCCATCGATTTGGTCACCAGCAATACGAACCGACTCACTGTACACAATGCCTCCCAGAGAAATGACGGCGATATCGGTCGTCCCGCCGCCAATGTCCACGACCATGTTCCCGGAGGGTTCAGTAATGGGCAATCCAGCGCCGATGGCTGCTGCGACCGGTTCTTCAATGAGATAGACTTCTCGAGCTCCAGCCAATTCTGCCGATTCTTTGACGGCTCGTTGTTCGATTTGGGTAATTCGTGAGGGAACGCCGATAATGATACGTGGTCGAAGAAGTGTCCCTTTTGGATGAACCTTCTGGATAAAATGCCGAAGCATCTGTTGGGTCATTTCAAAGTCGGCAATGACCCCTTCGCGCATAGGCCGAATTGAGGTTAAGTTCCCAGGCGTTCTCCCAACCATTTTCTTGGCCTCTTCCCCCACAGCCAAAATTTTTTTAGAATGGGTCTCAATGGTCACGACAGACGGTTCGTTCAAAACAATGCCCTGTCCTTTAATATAAATCAGGGTGGACGCTGTGCCCAGATCTATGGCGAGATCATGGGATAAGTAGCGACTGAGAAAATTAAACATTATTGAAGGTATGCAGGGAATGTACGCCTGAATCGGTCAGTGTGACGATAGAATGTGAATGAGGTCTTTCTGACGCTTTTGGTGGCAAGGAACCCATCAATCGGAGTCCCTAGAGACCGTTGGGCCTTGTCGATGATCTGTCGCGTGGTTCACAGCTGACCAGAAAACTGTGGGATGGCTCAGAAGGTGGAAGAGACCACTCGTCGATCAATTGCACTTTACGGTTTTTTGCAGTCAATTGAAACTGTAAGGTGGAGACTGACCAAGCACTAAGTAAAAGTATATCAGAAGTACCAAAAGACCACAAAGATGACTCGAAGCGCAGTAGTTTCTGATCAACCTGGATAACGGGCTCTTGCCAGTTGGAAGTCAAAGACGATACATACAGATGTACATCATTTCTGAGGAGAGGAAGCCAATACATGGGAAGCCAAACATTATTTGAAAAAATTTGGAATCAGCATGTGGTTCGAGAAGAACCAGATGGGACCACGTTATTATATATCGACAGGCATTTAGTGCATGAAGTGACATCGCCTCAAGCATTTGAAGGGCTACGGTTGGCTGGGCGTACCCCACGTCGTGCGGGAGCCGCGTTGGCCGTCCCTGATCATAATGTGCCGACGACTGATCGCAAGCAGGGTATTAGCGATCCCATGAGTGCGTTACAAATTTCAACCTTAGAAAATAATTGTGCGGAATTTGGTATTTCCTATTTTGGCATGGAGGATATTCGACAAGGAATCGTGCATGTGATCGGGCCGGAACAGGGCTTAACCCTGCCTGGAATGACGATTGTGTGTGGCGACTCCCATACATCGACACATGGAGCATTTGGGGCCTTGGCTTTTGGTATTGGGACTTCAGAAGTTGAACATGTCTTAGCGACTCAATGCTTGGTTCAAAAACGGCCGAAAACTATGGAAATTCGAGTAGAAGGGACTTTGCCGGATTATTGTTCGCCCAAAGATGTGATTTTAGCCATTATTGGACGCATTGGGATTGGTGGTGGTATCGGACAGGTTGTGGAATATACTGGATCGGTCATTCGTTCCTTTTCTATGGAAGGTCGGATGACTCTTTGTAATATGTCGATCGAAGCAGGAGCTCGGGCTGGTCTGGTGAGCCCAGATGAGAAAACCGTGGCATATGTCAAAGGGCGTCCTCTCACCCCAAAAGGAGAAATGTTTGAGCAAGCCAGTCAGGCGTGGTTGGATCTCAAAACTGACCAGGGAGCCACTTTTGATAATCTTGTTGAGCTCCGAGGGGAAAATATTCCACCTCAAGTCACGTGGGGGACGAATCCAGGAATGGTGACAGATGTCAACGGCACCGTTCCAAACCCAGCTGATATAGCCGATGAAAAACTTCGATTAGCCACTCAACGCGCGTTGGACTACATGGGTCTTCAGCCTGGTATTCCAGTCTGTGATATTCAGCTTGATCGGGTGTTTATTGGATCCTGTACGAATTCTCGTATTGAGGATTTACGGGTAGCCGCGAAGTATGTTCAAGGAAAGCGTGTTTCTGGGAAAGTGAAGGCTATGGTCGTTCCAGGTTCTGGGCTGGTGAAACAGCAAGCGGAAGAAGAGGGGCTGGATAGGGTTTTTCGAGCAGCCGGGTTTGAATGGCGTGAGCCAGGTTGCAGTATGTGTCTAGCCATGAATGCTGATGTGCTCACTCCAGGTGAGCGATGTGCCTCAACGAGTAATCGAAATTTTGAGGGACGGCAGGGAAAGGGTGGTAGGACGCATTTGGTCTCTCCTGCCATGGCGGCAGCGGCAGCTGTGGCTGGCCATTTTGTGGATATTCGAGATTGGGCATAGGGAAAAACTGTTGGGGGCGCTAAGCTCTTCCAGCTGCATTGATTATTGAATTTGTGGAGAAAACTATGCAAGCGTTTACGACCGTATCAGGTATTGTTGCTCCTCTGGATCGTGCAGACGTCGATACTGATCAGATTATTCCCAAGCAGTACTTGAAAACGATTGCACGAACCGGTTTGAAGGAAGGGTTATTTGCTGATTGGCGTCAACAATCAGATGGAACCCCGAATCCAGATTTTTTTTCGAATCAATCTCGGTATCAAGAAGCATCAATTTTGCTCACGCGGGATAATTTTGGGTGCGGATCCTCTCGGGAGCATGCCCCCTGGGCATTGTTGGATTATGGTATTCGCTCTATCTTGGCTCCCAGTTTTGCCGATATTTTTTATAATAATTGTTTCCAAAATGGGATTTTGCCGGTGGTCTTAACTGCACAAGAAATTCAAACGATTTTTGATCGTGTGCTGAGCAAGGAGACATATCAAATTACAGTGGATTTACCTGAACAAGTTGTTCTTCTTCCAGAAGGAGAACGATATGCATTTACGGTCGATTCGTTTCGCAAGGATTGCATGGTCAAGGGCTTAGATGGCATTGGTTTAACTCTCAAGCATGAGAGCGCCATTTCCGATTATGAAACACGCCGATCCCAAGAAGCCCCTTGGTTATTTCAAAACTCCACGACGTAAAGGACGATTGGGTTCATCGATTCTCAGGAATGAATTCTATTCAAACTGAATTTTTTCTCGCCATACCCAACGAGTGCTTTGGCACTGCTTCCTGTCAGGATATCTGATTCCTTTCGCCCCTTCGTGATTGCATCACACGACTTTCCTCAACGCTGATTTTTTGTCATAAGGCCCATCTCCTGTTATTTTGAAAATCTCGAAGTCGTGTGATTGCCATTGTTCAAAACTCCATACGTACCCCCATGCTCAAAGCGTTTCTGCAATCGTTATTATGGAGCAGTTATGACCTCCTGCCTATTGTGGTGGTCATCGGATTTTTTCAGTTGGCGGTATTGCAACAGCCAATCCCCAATCTTGTCGAGATTCTGATTGGATTCTTCTTTGTGCTCATTGGCCTCACCTTGTTTGTGCAGGGATTAGAGATGGGTCTCTTTCCTCTAGGTGAATCGCTGGCATTCGCGTTTGCTAAAAAAGGCAGTTTGCCTTGGCTCTTGCTCTTTGCTTTTGCCCTAGGGTTCGGCACGACTGTGGCGGAGCCAGCGTTGATTGCTGTGGCCCGAGAAGCTGCGATCGTCGCAGCCGAAGGCTCTGTGATTGAGGCGACGGATCAATCGCGTGAGGACTATGCGTTTGGTCTTCGTTTGACAGTGGCGCTTTCTGTAGGTTTTGCCATTGTGATAGGCGTGTTGCGTATTGTTCGCGGGTGGCCGGTACAGTATTTAATCATTGGAGGATATCTAGGGGTCATTGTGATGACGCTTTTTGCCCCTCCTGAAATTATTGGTATTGCCTACGATTCAGGAGGTGTCACGACCTCTACCATTACAGTGCCATTGGTCACCGCGCTTGGCGTCGGCTTAGCCTCTTCTATTCGTGGGCGAAATCCTATGATTGATGGATTTGGTCTGATTGCCTTTGCCTCCCTCACTCCCATGATTTTTGTCATGGCGTACGGCATGATGGGGTAACCACTTGCTACGCAACCTTCTGCAAACATTTTGGTCGACCATTACAGATGTCTTGCCCATTGCCTTGATCATTATCGGGTTTCAGGCTTTTGTGATTCGACGGCCTATTGCAAGCATCGGTCGAGTGGGGTTTGGCTTTTTGTATGTTCTAGTGGGACTCGCATTTTTTCTACAGGGATTGGAGATGGCTCTGTTTCCTATCGGAAAACTCATGGCGCAGCAACTCACGGCACCAGAGTTTATTTCTGGATTAGAGCAGACGAGCGAAGCGATGGAAGGTGTGGATTGGACCCAGTATTATTGGGTCTATGTGTTTGCCTTGGCGATTGGTTTTTCGACAACAATCGCTGAGCCGTCATTACTGGCAGTTGCGCTCAAAGCCAATCAAGTCTCAGGTGGTGCCATTGGGGTGTGGGGTTTGCGAATTTCCGTGGCTGTGGGTGTTGCCATCGGTATTGCCCTGGGATCGTATCGTATTATTACCGGGACACCCTTGCATTGGTACATTATTGCCGGATATGCCATCGTGATTGTTCAAACACTCGTAGCTCCTCGAATGATCATTCCCTTGGCGTATGACTCTGGTGGAGTCACGACTTCAACTGTGACGGTTCCCATTGTTGCAGCGTTAGGCCTGGGTTTAGCGAGTAACGTCCCAGGCCGCAATCCGGTGTTTGATGGATTTGGACTCATTGCTTTTGCCAGTTTGTTTCCGATTATTTCTGTCATGGCCTACGCGCAAATTTCTGCCTGGTGGGCCAAGCCACAATGAATTCTTGCCAGGGAGCCATGCTATGCATTTCAAATTAATCTGTGCCTTTGTCCAAGACGACAAAACAAATGCGGTGATGAATGCTGCGAGGGAGAAAGGTGCCACTGGTGCGACGGTGATCACGAGTGCTCATGGCGAAGGGCTAGAGGTCAAAAAAACATTTTTTGGTTTGAATTTAGAAATGCAACGGGATGTTATCCTTTTCCTTGTGGAAGAGCATTTATGTCGAGAAATATTAGAAGCAATTGCAGGTGTTGGAGAATTCGATTTGAAACCTGGGACAGGAATCGCGTTTCAAATTGATGTCGAAGATGCCGTGGGTGTCGTACATCAAATGGCCAAACTCAAAGAAGTGGTGGAGGATGAGCTATGAAACATGGTGAATTGGTCCGCGTCAAAGATGTCATGAAAACTGAGTTTGATCTGATTCAGGGCATTGAAACGGTGGCCGATGCTCTACGCAAGGCCAAGCATTTAGAGACGGAATGTTTGCTTGTCGATCGTCGGCACGATGATGACGAATATGGAATCGTGTTATTGAGTGATATCGCCAAAAAAGTCTTAGGGGCCGATAAGGCTGCGGATAGAGTCAATGTGTATGAGATTATGAGCAAACCCGTGATATCTGTCGATCCAGACATGGATATTCGCTATTGTGCTCGTCTATTCGAACGGTTTGGTATGGCTTTAGCTCCCGTCGTTAAAAATCGCACCGTCTCAGGTGTGGTGAGCTACCGAGATATCGTCTTACGTGGGTTGCGTGACAAATTGTAAGTCAAAAGGGTTCTGCTGCACTCCATTGAGACGAAAAAAAATTGCTTAATGACCTGCCCTACGCGGCAAGGGTTTAGAATATTTCGGACGAAGTTTGCCCATTTCCTGCCGGTGTCTTCATCTGCCCTTTCTTGATCATCGCCATCACTTCTATGCCAGTCAACGTCTGTTGTACGGCATGAACGTTTGTAATTCAAGCATCGGTCGCGTCAGCCTTTTCATGTGTGGGTGACCTTGTTCAATGATATTGTCTAAGTATTGGCTATGACGAATTTTTATCCGTTTCTTCAGGTCTCGATTCACCTGTTTCTGCCCACTATTGCTTGTCCCACTCTGATCAATATTCACGAGACTGGTTTGGAGGATCACGTCTCGTTTAAATGTCGACGTTTGAAGGATATCGCAGCCATGCGAGTCTTCCTTGAAAATGATCACGCTAGCACAGCAAGCTATTTTCGACAGAACCGGAAAATATCGAGTGACCTGAAGAAACTGTTTAATCAGTAACAGTGGATCAGGAAGCTGAGAAGGTTGGATTCAGCCAATTTGAGGACGGAAGTGATTGGGGCAGTGTGGCAGTCGAGTCGGCCAGATCTGTATCGGCATTAAATATTCTAGTCTATACAACATTGGAGCTAGAGAATCCGTGAAGTGATGGGAAGGCAAACAATTTGTCAATAATTCCTTGAAATCAATTGAACCTTACAGATGATGCTGAAAGATCTAGCAATGATTGCGTGCTAAAGCTCCAATTGAGCTATTTTTTGAAGTTAAAGGATCCATTCTATCTTCCGATAAGTGCAAGTGACAAAATAAATTCAGTGTCTTTTTTATTCACAGAATGAAGGAGATGACGTAACGTAGAAAACATCTCATTAACGTAAGAAAAGCGGTGGCCTCTTTCCGATAAAGGCAAACCCATCGTGAGGTGGGGACGCAAAGCCACGGGTCAGAATACTCTGATAGCCGGGATACCGAAGAAAGAGAACAGACGATGAATCTGGATTGGGGCCCCCTTCATTAAAGGAGGTATCCCATGTCCGGTCTTCTGGTTTGTCTGACATTTAGGAAGGTGTTCATCGCTTCGGTCATTGGTGCGGGTATGTTCTTGATCCCCAACGGCGTTCAATCGGCTGTCGACAATTCTGCCACGTTGCAATGGGAAGCCAATCAAGAGCCAGACCTTGGCGGCTATACGGTTTATCATGGGACTGATAAAAATATTTATAGTGAATTCCAAGATGCCGGTAAAACAGCCTCCTTTCGATATGCTGATCTAGCAACCAATAAAACCCATTATTTTTCAGTGACGGCTTATGATACGTCGGGGAATGAGAGTCTTCCTTCTCCAGAAGTCCATAAAACGATCATTGGGCCAGACAGTGTACTGTCAGTTTCAGTAACAGGAGATGGCACGGTCAGCAGCATCCCAGATGGTCTGTCTTGCTCCAGTGGAATCTGCTCAGGAACGTTTACTCAAGGATCAAGCGTGAGATTAACGGCCATTCCGGGCACTGGAATGACATTTAGTCGTTGGAATGGGGCCTGTTCGGGAACTGATGCTTGCGTAGTGCCTATCTCGACATCTCCAGCCTCGGTCAGTGTGACTTTTGAAGCGGAGCGGTTAACGGCTGAAGCGCAATTTAAGAAACTACAAGAGTTAGCTGAGGCCGAGTACCAGAACCAACTAGGGCTGGCTAAGGCCGAGTACGTGGAACAACAGGCGTTGCCAAGGGCCGAGTACCAGAACCAACTAGGGCTGGCTAAGGCCGAGTACGTGGAACAACAGGGGGTGGCCAAGGCCGAGTATCTGAACCAACAGGCGTTGGCTAAGGCCGAGTACCAGAGCCAACAGGCGTTACCCAAGGACAAGCAGCTGAAGCAACGGGCGTTGGCCAAGGCCGAGTACCAGAACCAATTGAAGTTGGCTAAGGCCGAGTACGTGGAACAACAGGCGTTGGCGAAGGTTGAGTTTCTGAAACAATGGGAGTTGGCTAAGACCGAGGAACAACAGGCGGTGGCTAAGGCCGAGTATATGAATCAACAGGCGTTGCCCAAGGCTGAGTACCTGAAGCAACAGGGGATGGCTAAGACCGAGTACCTGAAGCAACAGGGGATGGCTAAGGCGGAGTATCAGAACCAAGAGAGGATGGCGAAGACCGAGTACCTGAAGCAACAAGGGATGGCTAAGGCCGAGTACGTGGAACAACAGGGGGTGGCCAAGACCGAGTACCTGAAGCAACTGGCGTTGGCTAAGGCCGAGCACCTGAAGCAACAGGGGGCGGGCAAGACCAGGTACATGAAGCAACAGGAGTTGGCCAAGGCCGAGTACGTGAAACAATGGGGGTTGGTCAAGACCGGGTACTTGAACCAACGGGCGCTGGCGAAGGCCGAGTACCTAAATCAACTGGAGTTGTTGGCCAAGGCTTAGTACCTAAACCAACAGGGGTGCAAGAGCGAGTGCCTGAAACAACAGGAGTTGATTTTGGGAAAGGAAATGATTGATAGGATTCAAAGAGCGCTACCTAAAAGAGAAATAAAAAAAGGGAGAATCCACTTCAGGCTGGTGACATCGAGGTGCCCAGCCTGAAGTGTTGTGTTTTGAAAAAAGACCGAATCGATCTATGAAAGGGGCTGTTGAATAATGTGCTTTTTCTTGAAATTTGAATTCATAGCGTATTGACTTCAAAGAAGACCAAATTTTGAATATTAGCCATTTTGGTTAGTATTCAAAAGCCCATGAAAGAATTCGTTGCCCCATAACCAAGTCTTATTGTTAATCAGATTTGCCTTTCCTGAATTTCTTCGTGTCCTCAATTTCCTACCGTTAGACGCTTTCTACGACACTCCGATATACTAGGAAATCCATTTTTTACACCCTCGAGTAGCAGATCCTAGAGGCTTATCCAAAAAATAATGGACAGAGGAATCGTCGTGCCGTTTCCCTGCAAATATCCCTAAGCGTGTAACAATCAGTTGTGTCGCAAGACTGGAGAGTATGAATGCGGCAAAGGCAACCCGCCGTGAGAAGCCCAAGGCAAAGAGAAGATATGAATTTTTAGGGAGAAGGAATGATCATGCGTAAAAACAATTATTTAATGAGTTTGGGGTTAGCCGCGCTTATGATTGGGGGATTAATTTTCGCCCCTTATGGTGGGCATGCCGATGATGGATTGCAGCAAAGCAAGGCGACGTTTGCGGGAGGCTGTTTCTGGTGTATGGAAGAGGCTTTTGAAAAAGTTGATGGTGTGAACTCTGTGGTCTCTGGCTATATTGGAGGTCAGGTGGAAAATCCCACATACGAGCAAGTTTCTGCGGGCGGTACTGGCCACACAGAATCTATAGAAGTCACCTTTGATCCTAATAAAGTTACATATGCGCAATTGTTAGAAGTCTTTTGGCGCAATGTGGACCCGACGACACCCAATGCACAGTTTTGTGACCATGGCAATCAGTATCGAACAGCTATTTTTTACCACGATGAAAATCAAAAACAATTAATTGATGAATCAAAGAAAAGAATCGAAAGTTCCAAGACTTTTCCTGAAGCCATCGTGACAGAAATTTATCCGGCTTCCGTATTCTATATTGCAGAGGAGTACCATCAGGACTTCTATAGCAAGAATCCTATTCGCTATAAATATTACAAATGGAATTGTGGTCGAGTTAAACGATTAGAGCAATTGTGGGGGAAGGCATAATATTGGTTCTCAGAGGGTGTTCTTCAACGAATAGTTTGCTGCTTTGTCTCGTGCGTGATTGCCTTTCTCGATGAGCGCGCTGTGTGACGACTGGTTGATCCCAGGTTGTTTTGTGATGGCAGTGCTATTGAAATTCGTGTTCGCCTTCACGAGAGTACTCGGGAAGAATGACGAGTCAGGCGAAACTTACGGTATGAGGCTAAACAATAGCATCGCAGTCGAACTGCTAGGCTGTAATTGGGAAGATAATGTATTGATCTGTTGATTGTGAGTCAGTTTGAGGCTAATGAATTGTTGCTGATGAGGAAGATTCAAGAAGTCATGTAAGTCCTTTTTGACGAACACAGATATATCGTAGGTTTGAGGATTACTGACCTGTTGTGAATTTTTGTTGAGGACATATTGTCCGACAGCCGAGATATGATAGCCATATTCGGCTGGTCGGTACGAATACTGTAATTTTGAAGAAAGAGTGGTTGCAGTGGAGGCGTTCCCAGGATTGTTGATACGAATCCATTCAAAGCTAGGCTGAATGGTCTGATGAGACGAGAGGCGAACGGTTGTTCCAAGGTTTGCAATGAATCGTTCTTGGGAAAACTCTAGTTTGGCGTTCGTTTGCTTGGTAAACCCAATGCTCGGCGTCAGGTCAATTGGCTGAAAGATCTGAACGGTTCCTTTCAATGTTGAGTGGAAATTCCCAAGAGTTCCTTGATCGTGAATATCATTTTTGAATGTTGAATATCCTAACGACCATTCCCCTTTGCCCACTGTAGGCTCGAAAGCGATTTTTGTCTGAACTCTTTCTATTAACGTTGCATGCCAGCGGGACCCCTCTTCCTGCTTCAACGTATCTTTCTGCTCTCGCGCATAAGAAAGCGAAAAGCTTGGCCAGTTAGGCCTCGTCCAGCCGAGAGAGTATTCTTGCTTGGTTGAAATGGTTTGATTGCGCGTGTGATCATTCACTGCTGTATTGGCGAACCGACTCAACTCAACCTTCGGTGTCATGAAGGGGAGTTGCCATTCCCACAGAAATTTCCCACCCACCTTATCGTGAGAAGTCATAGATAAGCCTTTGTTGGCTTTGTGGCCTGCATAGCCGTATTCGGCATGATAGCGCATTGTTTTCATAGAACCCCTGAGTACTAATTGTGTGTCTAATTGAGACGTGGACGAAGGAGTGGTGTTGATATTCAAGAAAGGATTGCGATACGCCATTTCTATTCCAGCCGTTAGAGCATTGGAGAGGAGTGGCACCATCCTGGTCGTTTGAAAGAGACGACTCCTTTCTTGATGAATCAAGGAAGAGACATCACGTATGTGTTGAAGCGACAAAGGTTCACGCTGTTCCGAAAATCTAAACTGTCTTGTCTTTGCGGCTCCAAAGAATTTTTCGCATTTGGAATATTGAGGTGTAGAGGGAAAATAGGGAAGAGCCGGCAGGCTCGGTGTTTGGCAAAGCCCCGACTTCGTCGTAGTTTTCAGCCCAAGCCTCGTGACTAGTTGGTCAAGGTTTTGGGCAAAAACGACGGAACTCAGGATGGAGACTGAGAACAGTCCAATACAAAAATAAAAAGCAGTCCGCACCATGGCCTGTCTTTCTTAATGATGAATTTTTACAATGAGTTTTTTCTTCTCCAATCTGCACTAAGCAACTCGAATGCCATAAGCCAACTGTGAAAGAAATTGCCTAGTTGAATCTCGGCTCCCAGCATTCTTAGTTCGCAACCTCTTGTTTCTGAAGCATCCTTTCGTTAAGCCGATATAGGCAGATGCCGGCATGATGACCTCTGGAATTTATGGCTGTCGTCAAGATGACTCAACGCATTGATCGATTGTTGAACTTTTACAACATTGCAAGTCATTCGTAATCGATATGAGAGATTTCAAAGGAATAGCAAATGATGAAAGAATAAAGACGATGTTGATTCACTGTATCTAAGTCATAAGGATCAATTCAGTTTCAATCATATACTGATTTCGAAGATTGGACCTAGTCGAAGAGTTTTGTTGAGATACCTCTGTTAGAGGTCGTTTGCAGGAGTGTGGACCCTATGACATGTAACCAAAAAAAAATCGAACATAGAATTCAGCCTCTTATGGGAAATTTTCTACGAAGATAAAAAAATCTAAATACATTGATTGAGGAGTTGAAGTGAACAGTCGAAAGTGTGAAATATTGCCACAAGCTCATCGAGACAGAAATGGTGTCTGCTTTGGTGTGTTGTGTCGAAAAAAATGGAATGACAATGAATTTTATGAGAAAACCCCATTCGCCGACATATTTCGCATTGAATGAGATGATTGAATTTTTTTGCTCGAGGTATTTCTTTCAAGATGAGAGGTATCCAAACGTAGGCTGAGATTGTCTTGGTATCGAGATTTTGCGTGAAGGTATCGTGGGGCTAGTTATTGAAAGACCGATTTCCTCTTATTCGTTGAATGTGTGATACTTCACAACTCCAGAAGGAGTCTGTGCTTTCGGATGAGCGTAACAATCCAGGACCATGTATGAGCAGCTGAGGGAGCGTCTGCCCATGTCCATTCCCCAAAATACCTCATTGATTCGTTTTCTAGCGTGGCTTCTCGTCTTACTCGTGCTACCCATCGCTCTGTTGGAGGTTGGGGTTGGATGTGCGCAACTCAACGCTGGTGAAGCAAAGGTCTCCACACCATTGAGTTTTTCCGTGTATGCTTTATCTCGCGGAAAAGGTGTGCCGGAGCAGGCGAGGCTCGTGTTGGATCAGGCTCGACAGGTACTGAAGGTGGGGCAAGATCAGGGCAAGGTGAAGCGATTGGTGGATCGAAGAATTGGCTTAGAAGGGGAGACGCAGCTTTGTGCAGAATTCTCAGATGCACAAGCAGCGGATCGATTCTTTAACGAGCTTCATCATTTCAGTCGTGGTGTAGATTTAGTCGATATGAAAAAAGAATCTTGCCCGCCTTGAGGGAGGAAGGAAATCACGGAAATTATAGGTGAAATCCACAGTGCTCGAGGTTTAGGAATATTTTCGCGTGTACAACAAGGATGTTTTCCCATTCATAGCAAAGGAGTAGAACTATGAAACACCCTCTCATGACATTTTTCCGTGCTGCAGCCATCTGTTGCGTGAGTATCGGATTCTCGGCCTGTTCTCATCAGACTCATTCAACTCCAACTCCCAATCCTATTGTTGATGTCGGTCCTCGAGTTAATCCAGAACAAGGGAAAGCATTGCTAGAAGAGAATGCTAAGGACCAACGAGAAATCTGGAAGGACAAAACGTTTGAAGATTTTAAAGCACAGACCTTCAAAGAACCCTTTGACGGAGGGAAATATATCGTCAATGGAGATACGACCATCATAGATGAAAAACATCTCAAAGAATTTTTCGATCGAATACAGGGCCGGGCCATGCCAAAAACGTTGTCGATTAACCAAGTCAATGGAGTCGATACGGCATGGAATACTGTAGAGAAACGTCAATTGACCTATTGTGTCAGCACAACCTTTGGGGATAATTATGATGCGATGGTGACGGATATCAAGAGTGCAGCAGATGCCTGGGAATCGGTTGCGGCTGTGGATTATATCCATGTGGCTGGAGAAGATGCTTCTTGCACAGCATCAAACTCCAATGTGTTATTTGACGTTCGTCCGGTCAATGTAAACGGGCAATATTTGGCCAGGGCGTTTTTCCCTGATGAACCTCGCTCGGCGCGGAATGTGTTGGTCGATAATACGTCATTTCAATTAGATCCAAGCAGAAAGCTTTCTTTGCAAGGCATCTTGCGACATGAGCTAGGGCATACGCTTGGATTTCGACATGAACATACGCGTCCAGATTCTGGGAAGTGTTTTGAGGATGATAATTGGCGACCGCTCACGAGCTACGATGCTTTTAGCGTCATGCACTATCCGCAATGCAATGGGCAAGGAGATTGGTCTCTCACTTTGACGGCTATTGATGACAGTGGTGCGGCCTGTGTCTATGGACCGGCTCCTGGCTTTACTATTGATTCCAGTATTTGTGAAGGACCTGAAGTCATACCTGGTCCTGTGGTCTGTGGCCCTAAAACGGAAACCTTTGCTGCCCAACAGGTGGCCAAAGATGCTTGGAACTCGTATGGACCCTTCGCTGTCTCTCCAGGGACTTTGGTGGAAATTGTCATGCATGGAGAGACCAGCCCTGGCGATCCAGATTTGTATGTTCGCTTTGACCAGGATCCCAAGACCAATGCATACGATTGTCGACCGTATCTCACCGGAGCCGAAGAAACCTGTTCATTGGATGTACCTGCCAATGCGGCGGCAGCGCATGTGCGAGTCCGAGGATATTCAGCTTCGCATTATTCCCTTATGGTCACTCATACCCCACCATCGCAGTAATGTGATCGGGAACACGTATTCTTAGAGAGGGCGGCATAAGCCGTCCTCTCTTGTCTTATCCCCTGCCTTTCACGATTAAAGCGCGCTTGTGTGCAAACTATGGTGTGAATGACTTCACGCAGCGGAAGCCGATGTTGGCTGATCGTTCTTTTGGGAAAGCGCCGCCGCGTGTCGCGGTGCGAAGCATGACGGGGAGGCTTTTCCATGATCCACCTCGCACGGATTTGTATCGTCCCATTTTAGGTCCTGGCGGATTTCGCTCGGGCATGATGGGATAGTAGTCTGGTCCTAGCCAATCATTCGTCCATTCAGCAATATTCCCGGCTAAATGATAAATCCCCCATTCACTTTTTCCTTCCGTAAAGCTATCCACGTTGGCAACGAGTGGAATTTCATGTACATGATAGGCTCCAAAGACCGCAAGCTCATCTGAAGGATCTTGGTCGCCCCAGGGAAAAATCTTTCCTGTGCTTCCTCGCGCAGATTTTTCCCATTCGGCTTCGGAAGGAAGCCTCTTGCCTTGATGAAGACAAAAAGCTTGTGCTTCTTCCCAGGTGACATAAAGAGCTGGCCAGGGAGCTAAAGCCTGATCGGGGATGAAGTGAATGCTGATGAGATGCCAAATGAGATTCCGCAATTCTGGCGAGACATTTTGATCATCTCGTCGCAAAAACTGCAGGAGTTCTCCGAGTGACACTTCGTATTGATCTATCTGAAAGGCATCTAACCAAATTCGGCGCTTGGGAAATTCGGTATTGTCATAATTCTTTTCAAAGGTATGCCGAGTGCCCTCCTCTCGATTGGTACCCATCAAAAACCAGCCCGCTGAAACAGCAATTATGGGTGAGGATTTCGCAAAACGGGAAATTCCTTCAAGATGGATCTCGACCGCAGAGGGAGCCGGCTCCATGCTTCCCCATACAGGTCGTACATCCATGAATATTATTCCAAGGGCTGAAAATGAAATCGTGAGTGATGCAAGGATCAGGGTTTTAATAATATCAAACAAGGTGTTCTCGCCTTCTCGCAATGATTAACGATAGGATGCTCGCGTTGGAAATGAGAACTCAGTGTAAGTGAAGAGAACTTTTGGCAGCAAGACAAGGCTGTAAAGCAGGTAGGTAGATGGAGGAATACGGCTATCAATAGGGAAGTGTGGAATAGGGCAATAATGACAAGGGGAAATATGTATGGGACTTCATGGAAATCAACGGTTAGCCGGACTCGGACAATCTGAGATTCGAGCGATGACGTTGGCTTGTACACAAGCCAAAGGGATGAATTTGGCTCAAGGTGTGTGCGATACCGGAGTTCCGCCGCTGGTCATTGATGCTGCCAAACAGGCGATGGATCAAGGCATCAACACCTACACACGTTATGATGGGCTTGCCGAGCTTCGGCAGGCGCTTGCACAGCGTATGAAAACCTTTAATCACATGACTGTCAATCCAGAAACTGAGGTAACGGTCAGTGCAGGAGCTACGGGCGCTTTTCATTGCGTCTGCATGGGCCTGTTGCAGGCCGGAGATGAAGTGATTCTTTTTGAACCCTACTATGGGTATCACCTGAGTACGATTGTTTCGGTCGAAGCCGTACCGAAATTTGTATCATTGCGAGGGAAAGATTGGAGTCTGTCACTAGATGATTTAGAACAAGCCGTCACGAATCGAACCAAGGCAATTGTCGTCAATACGCCTGGTAATCCTTCGGGAAAAGTGTTTACGGCCCAAGAGCTCGAAGGTATTGCTGCAGTGGCTCGTCGGCATGATCTGTTTATCATCACCGACGAAATATATGAATATTTTGTTCATGACAATCACCAACATGTGAGTATGGCCGCTCTGCCTGGTATGGCTGACCGCACGATTACAATTTCCGGCTATTCCAAAACCTTTAGTATCACCGGCTGGCGGATTGGCCATGTGGCTGCGGCCGAAAGATGGTCATCCATAATTGGCGCGATGAATGATTTGGTGTATGTGTGCGCCCCAGCGCCCTTGCAATATGGCGTGGCCGTCGGCATTCAACAGTTAGGTGTGGAATTTTATCAAGAATTACAGCAAACCTTTCAACTCAAGCGTGATCGATTTTGTCAGGTTCTCCAGGACATCGGCCTATCTCCAACGATCCCTCAAGGAGCGTACTATGTTCTGGCTGATGTGAGTTGTTTGCCAGGGAAAACTGGTAAAGAACGGGCGATGTATCTATTAGAAAAGACTGGAGTGGCCGGAGTCCCGGGTGAGGCGTTTTTTCAAGGAGCTGAAGGAACCCGTTACGTCCGCTTTAGCTTTGCCAAAACTGATGCAGATCTAGATGTAGCTTGCGAACGTTTGCACAAACTGAAGTGAGGACGTAGAAATGAGAGAACAAAAACAGAGGAAGCTTTTAGATATTGATCGAAAATAAATCTGAGGATTTGCCGAAGTGTTGTAGGGATTTTTGGGTAATTTGGCGACCTCGGGCTGTCCGGTCTAAATACCCCGCTTGCAAGAGATAGGGTTCATGGACATCTTCTAATGTAGACTTTTCTTCTTGGATGGATGCGGCCAACGCTTCAATGCCCACCGGACCACCTCTAAACTTCTCGATGATGGTCAATAAAATTTTTCTATCCATTTCGTCGAATCCGGCCTCGTCGACTTGCAACCATTGTAATGCTTCTTGGGCAACAGCTTGGGTGACATGCCCTTGTGCTTTGACTTCAGCAAAATCCCGAACCCGTTTGATGAGGCGGTTGGCAATGCGCGGAGTACCACGAGCCCGTCTCGCGATTTCGAATGCTGCATCATCATCAATCTGTACGTTTAACAGTCCTGCTGAGCGTGAAATGATGATTTGTAATTCTTCTGGCTGATAAAAATCCAATCGGTATACCAACCCAAATCGTTCACGTAGAGGAGAGGTCAGCGCGCCAGCTCGAGTGGTCGCTCCGATAAGGGTGAAGGGAGGAAGATCTAACTTCATCGTTCGTAACGACGGGCCTTGGCCGATGACTAGATCGATTTGGTAATCCTCCATGGCGGGATACAGGGCTTCTTCGGCAGCTGGAGGAAGTCGATGAATTTCATCAATAAATAACACGTCTCGAGGTTGAAGATTCGACAAGATGGCGGCTAAATCACCGGCATGGGTCAGAACCAATCCAGACGTCGCACGAATGGTTCCGCCCATTTCTTTGGCGATGATATGGGCGATCGTTGTTTTCCCTAATCCTGGCGGGCCGTAAAAAATTGCATGGTCCAAGGCTTCTCCACGTCCAAGCGCGGCATCGATACAGACTCGAAGCGAGTCCTTCATACGCTCTTGGCCAATGTACTCCCCCAGTTGCTGGGGTCTAAGCGTGCCTTCAAGGCTCTGCTCTTCTTCCATAGCTTGAGTGGACAGAATGCGGTCTTCCATTGATGTTCGTCCTTCAGACGAGAAGTAGGTTAAACGGGTTCAATATTTTGAACGGGAACAGAGGAAGGCTTACCCCTTGTTGAGGAGAAGAATGACGAGCGAGAAATGCGTGCGGCAACACGCATTCGAGAAATGGGTGTTGCCGATTAGAATCCTGAAAAAAGATCTTGACAGCCCAAACAAAATTCAACATTGACTTGTTTGTCAAGATAATTCACCAAAAACCCTTTTTCTTCGTAGAGCAATTTCGCACCCATGATGGTTTCGTTTGGAAAGTCTTCAGGGCCAAGCAGATCGCGAACTTCTTTCAAGGTGATGGCTCCCAAGACGTGCCGAAAAACTCCACGAACTTTCTTGGCAAATCGGTTATTGATGAAGATCAAGTCTACTTTCCCGTCTGTGATACGGACGCCAGCCATGGCTCCAGTTGGGTTTTCCTTGTCCCATAAGAGAATGAACGTGCCTTCTTGTTCGGCTCGTACACCTGGCAGTCGTTGCTCTACTAATGATTCCACGGCTTGAATTTCGGAATCTCCCAACTTCACACGGAATAACGCGATTTCTTTCGCATCGATGTCTTTCACGCTTTCGACGCTATTGCGCGTGAGTTCATATTTGGCTGCCCATGATGAGGGAATGAACAGCAGGAGTTGAAATGCAAGGCAGAGGCATAGCCCGTTCACTATCCGTTTCACGTTCTTCATGAAATTCCTCTTGATAAGGGAAATAATGATGGGAATGAATACGTAGGAAAATTTAAAATTCAGGTTAATGATCGATTGTCAAATCTCAAAAGATTGTATCCGACCCCTTGTTCGAGGGTCAATTCTTGTCGTATGACAAGTCCTCGGGCGTCAGATTCTTATGATATACTCCCCTCCCATGCAGAACGCGATCGTGATCAAAGGTGCTCGCCAGCACAATCTTAAAAACCTGGATCTGCTCATTCCCCGTGATCAATTGGTGGTGATTACGGGCTTAAGTGGGTCGGGGAAATCCTCTCTCGCCTTCGATACGATCTATGCTGAAGGGCAGCGGCGATATGTGGAATCGTTGTCGGCCTATGCCCGGCAATTCCTTGAACAGATGACCAAGCCAGATGTGGATTCCATTGACGGCCTCTCCCCCGCCATTTCTATTGAGCAAAAAACAACGAGTCGCAATCCTCGTTCAACGGTGGGGACGGTCACGGAAATCTATGATTATTTCCGTTTGTTGTTTGCCAGGATCGGGGAACCTTTTTGTTATCAATGTGGGAACTCTATTGCGGCGCAAACTGTTCAGCAAATGGTGGATGCTATTCTGGGTCTTCCAGTTGGTAGCAAAATACACGTCCTCGCTCCCATTGTGCGTGGACGAAAAGGCGAATACCGCAAAGAACTTTTGGCGGCTCGTAAGGCTGGGTTTGTTCGAGTACGTATCGATGGGGAAATTCGTGATCTCGCCGAGTCCATCACCTTACATAAGCAGCGAAAACATACAATCGAAATTGTCATTGATCGGATTATTATTAAGACAGATACCAATGTAGCGCGCCGTCTGGCTGAATCAGTGGAGACGGCACTCAAGATGACCAAGGGACTCGTGGGTGTGCTCACTGAAGATGATCATGTGCGGTTGTATAGTGAACAACTGGCCTGTATTCAATGTGGGGTGAGTTATTCGGAAATTGCCCCCCGAGTGTTTTCCTTTAATAGTCCTCATGGCGCGTGCCCAGAATGTGATGGCATTGGATTTGAAACTTCAGGTTGTCCGGAACATGAAGAATGGACCTTCGATACCCCTTGTCAGGTTTGTGGAGGAGGCCGACTGAAGCAAGAAAGCCTCGCAATCAAAATTGGTGGGCAATCCATTGCTGAGGTCACGCATTTGTCCGTACGACACACGTTAGAATTTCTGGATGACTTGAATCTGACGGATCGTGAACGACTCATAGGGGAACGAGTGATTAAGGAAATTCGAGAACGACTAGAATTCCTTCTCAATGTTGGATTGGCCTATCTCACGTTGGACCGCCCATCGGCGACCTTATCGGGAGGCGAAGGCCAGCGGATTCGTTTGGCGACGCAAATCGGATCGGGATTGGTGGGCGTCTTATATATTCTGGATGAACCGAGTATCGGGTTGCATCAACGTGATCATCAGCGATTATTGCAAACGTTGTTGCGGTTGCGAGATATGGGCAATACGGTCGTCGTCGTTGAGCATGATGCTGAGACAATGCGCGCCGCCGATTATGTTTTGGATTTAGGTCCAGGGGCTGGCGTGGAAGGGGGAACGTTGGTGGCACACGGGACGCCTTCGGTTGTCATGGCGGATTCGAGTTCACTCACCGGACAATATTTGACTGGAATCAAGCGTGTCGCTTTGCCTCTTCGTCAGCGAAACCCCAAAGGGTTTCTGTCAGTGGTGGGTGCAGAGAAACATAATTTACAGAATGTCAGTGTGAAAATACCTTTGGGGTTGTTTACCTGCGTCACCGGGGTTTCAGGATCGGGAAAAAGTACCTTGGTGCTTGATGTGGTGTTTCGATCGTTGGGGCAAGGGTTCGCACAGAAAAAACCTGTTTTTGACGGGTGCAAAAAAATACAAGGTCTTGAGCATTTAGACAAGCTCATCGATATTGATCAGTCGCCGATTGGTCGGACGCCTCGTTCGAATCCAGCCACCTACACCGGACTCTTTAGCTTTATCCGTGATGTGTTCGCACAATTGCCAGAGTCTCGCGTACGAGGGTACAAACCGGGTCGCTATAGTTTCAATGTCAAAGGGGGGCGATGTGAAGCCTGTCAGGGCGATGGGTTGATCAAAATCGGAATGCATTTTCTTCCAGATATTTATGTGACATGTGAAGTCTGCTCGGGCCAGCGGTATAACCGAGAAACCTTGGATGTGATGTATCGAGGGCAAACCATAGCGGATGTGCTCAATATGACGGTGGTTGAAGCGCTGGAATTTTTCGTGAATATCCCACCTATTCGGATCAGACTACAAACCTTGTTCGATGTCGGGCTTCATTATATCAAGCTTGGGCAATCAGCCACGACATTATCAGGTGGTGAAGCGCAGCGAGTGAAGCTCTCGAAGGAACTTTCGAAACGACCGACTGGTCGGACCCTCTATATATTAGATGAGCCTACAACGGGCTTACATTTTGTCGATATCCAACGTTTGCTAGACGTGCTTGATCGCTTGGTAGAAACCGGGAATACCGTGCTGGTCATTGAACATAATCTGGATGTGATTCGGAATGCGGATTGGATTATTGACTTAGGACCTGAGGGTGGAGATCAAGGCGGATCTGTGGTCGCCGAGGGAAATCCAACGTCT
The DNA here is from genome assembly GCA_029261235.1 of Nitrospirales bacterium. GTDB lineage: Bacteria > Nitrospirota > Nitrospiria > Nitrospirales > UBA8639 > Nitrospira_E. The sequence goes on along the minus strand of JAJDBS010000032.1, from coordinate 8,223 downwards.
GTGATGAAGGTGGCGGGATCGTGGACCGGAAAGGCTTTGTTGGAAGACAACAAGGTGATGAAGAAAAACTAAGATTTTTTCTTGTAAATATTCAGGCCAATTTTTTCTTCTCGGTCTGGAATAGAGACATTTCCCTCTGTCGAAGCAATGATGATCGTTTTTCCTGAAGACGAGGGACCAAAATCCTGAGTAAGGTCGACCTTAATTGTTAGCATAGTGCCTTCGACGGTCAATTCCACGTTTTTCATGTGTGTGCCCTCTCTACGTAAAAAAAGAATATTTTTTGAGGGAAACTGTTGGCTAGTTTGAAAATCCAGCTGCGGCTATGAATGTTGCGATACCACACACAAAAGGGATCAAGGAGGTATAGAGGACCCATTCGCCTTGAGACCAGGCTTTGCCTAACGCGAATTGAGGGGCCTGACTTTTATAAATAAATTCATAGACAAAAATAAGTGACCCGAGGGTCAGCACTAACACGCGGCTTGTTCGAGGCCATGTATAGAGACCAACAAGCAGGTAACTCGTTAAATGAAAACCGCTAAAGAAACAGAGGAGTGGAGAGAGAACGTAATAAAGAAAGAGAGTCGATAGTTTGTTGGATCCCATGGATCGTGAGAGGGACACTTCAGGGTTGTGCATTATTTTACTTCAGAAGGAACGGCCGACACAGTGTTGCCTTGAGCCGACGCGGGTGGAATACTGTCGCAGCTTTTGCAGACTCGAGGCCGTCGTTTGAGATAAGAAATCTTTCCACTGGCCAAACAACTATAATGCACGAAACTTTCGCAAATACTGCATCGAGACCAACCGCCACGTAGCATCGTTTGATTGCGATACAGGCCATCCCCGCAGACCCCACAATGTTCGGGCTCAATGCCGAGGAGTAATGGTTCCCATTCTCCAGCTCGATTACGAATACTCATAGGAGAACAGTATACTGGGAGTCTGTTGTTGAAAACAATTGGGCCAGATGGGACAAGGTTTGGTTTGAAATGTTTATTTCTTGGATCTTGCCGACTGTATTGTTTTTGACAAAACCGGGTCTCGGCCCGGCAGCCGAGGCCCTTTTGTTTCGGCAAAAGGGCCCAAAACCATTGACGCCTAGTCTGGCCAAATTACACAGGACGGACGCAGGATAGGAAGGAACGGGCCAACTCGCTCCGCTCAAACAAGGCCCGCAAGTTGATAAGAGCGTCCGCCAAGAGGGCCGGCCAGCAGGCGTCGTTGTTAATTTAGGCTTTTGATATTGGCTTAGAGGTTTTGGCCGTAGCAGAAGAGTATGAATATGGAGGATCTGGTTAAAACGGATGGACATCTGAGATGACAAAAAGCACTCAAAATGTAACCGAATTTCGTATTCGGTTAAATGGCCCCAGCTAATCGCAAAAAACCATTGCGGGTGTGAGATAATCTACTTCTAGTTATGGAACCACAAATGAGTAACGACATTCTCGATTTTCCAACTGTCGTGGAGCAGATGCAGACTTTTCTCCAGCGAGAAGGGCACCCAATTAAAATTTGCTGGGTTTTTCGTGAAGACCTCTGGCTTGTTGGTGTGAATTCAATAAGGGTATGCCAGCCATGCCCTCAGCAGAATGAGTCTTTAGCAGCTAAGGTGTTTCAGGAAGGTCGTGCGAAAGGTTTAGTTGAAATCAAAGCGCTCGCAACGCTGGCAAGTGCGACTGCTGCAACTGTGTGGTTTCCGAAACATGAAGAAGAGGAAGTGCAGGGTTGGAATATTGGCCTCAAGCTTGTTATCCACGACCCGCTACCAAAGGCCAAGACAGTGTCATCAATTATTTGGCCATTCATAAAGGCCTTTCCTTCGTACAGACGTTATCAGGCTCTTGCAGAGGGAGTAGGAACTAGAGCTTGGGCCCTCGCATAGTTCGCAGTCACAATGAAATGTAACCGAATACCCCATTCTGTTATATAGATTAGTAATTGGAATCCTTCCTGTCCCTTATTTAAACAAAATGGAACTCTTCATATGTGCCGTGCCTTCGATACAATTCATGTTAACCGCTTTTCCATGGTTTGATGACTATCTGTTTCTGACGCCTGCTGGCTGGCCTCTTGGTCGGACGCTCCAATTAATAGGCAGGCCTTGTTTGAGCAGAGCGAGTTGGCCTGCTCTCCTAAAGTTCGCGTCCGGCCTTTCTCATCGAGCCAGACTGGGCGTCAATGGTTTTGGGTCCTTTTGCCGAAACAAAAGGACCTCGGCTGCCGGGCCGAAACCCGGCAATACCAAAAAACAGTTAGACATTGTTGTTTGCCATAAGACGGATTCCCGATAAAACTGTCAGGAATGACCACGCAGGAGAATAATATAAGGAGACAATCAATTCGAAGATTGTATTTTTCTCCTAACACCTAACCCCTTACGCTTCACGAGTGAGTTTGACCATAAAAAATACTTTTGATAGTGTCGTCGAAGATTTTCTAGCCTTTTAATAATACCTTTTCGCTCTCCTGTGGACATTAACAAGTACTTAGACCAGCAGCGGCAGCGGGTTGACCAGTATCTGGAGCAAAGCCTCCCGAATTCACTGCGTGAGCCCGAAAAACTCTATGAATCGATGCGGTACAGTTTATTAGCTGGCGGCAAACGCGTGCGTCCCATTCTGACAATCGCGGCGGCCCAAGCGTTGGGTTACGATCATGATGCTATGTTGCCATTTGCCGCCTCTTTAGAATTTGTCCACACCTATTCACTGGTGCACGACGATTTGCCGGCCATGGATGATGATGATTATCGTCGTGGGCGTCTCACCAATCATAAGGTGTATGGAGATGGGATGGCGATTCTAGCCGGAGATGCCTTGTTAACGATGGCCTTTGAATTATGTAGCAAGGATGAAGGCGACCATGGGCTGTCAGCCAGTCAACAATTACAGATTGTGCGCGAATTAGCATTTGGCTCAGGCCATCAAGGTATGGTGGGTGGGCAGGTGATGGATATCCAAGCAGAAAATCAAGAGGTTGAATTGGCCCATCTCCAAATGATCCATTCTCATAAGACGGGGCAATTGATTCGGGCTGCCGTGCGAATTGGTGGCATGATTGGTGGGGCGTCTTCCACGCAATTGGGATGTCTTACTGGTTATGCCGAAGACATTGGGTTAGCGTTTCAAATTGCAGACGATGTCCTGAATATGGTCGGTACACGTGAGGAACTGGGGAAGGATGCCGGGACGGATGAAAAACGAGGGAAGCAAACCTATCCTTCATTTTTTGGTGTGGATGGATCCAAGAAGTTGGGAGAAGACTGTGTTGAACGGGCAATCACCCGCCTAGAGTCCTTTGATCATCAAGCCGATCCCTTGCGACATCTCGCCTCTTATATCATGCAGAGAAAAAATTAAACTGCTGTTGCGACATCGCGATGGAGAGGGGGCTCTTCAAGCTAACGCTTTGAGCCTACCTTCATGTGCAAGTCATTGTTTTTCACCTAACATCTCATCTCTTCTGAGCCTGAGCCTGAGCTCTGGGCTATGGTTCCCATGAAAGTTCTCATTACCGGGTCTTCGGGATTTATTGGGGCGGCGGTGACGCGTGCGGTGATTGCCAAAGGCGATGAGGTGCGGGTGTTAGTTCGTGCTAATAGCAATCGAGACAATCTCACTGGTTTGCCGATTGAAATCGTTGAAGGTGACTTACAAGATCCTCATTCTTTGAAAAAAGCCGTCACTGGGTGCCAAGGGCTTTATCATGTCGCAGCACATTATGCGTTGTGGGCTCAAGACCCTTCGATGTTTTACAAAGTGAACGTTGAGGGAACCAAGCACCTCTTTCGTGCTGCCGGAGACGCGGGCGTTGAACGTATTGTCTACACCAGTACCATTGGAGCGATTGGGTTGCCGACGGATGGAGGGTTAGGTCATGAAGGTCTCTTTCCTTTGGAAGCCCAACTGTCCGGAGATTATAAACGATCAAAGTTTTTAGCCGAGCAAGAAGTACTCAACATGGCAGCACAGGGATTGCCGGTTGTGATTGTGAATCCCACGGCTCCCGTGGGGGAACGTGATGTGAAGCCCACGCCGACAGGGAAGATTATTGTGGATTTTATGAAAGGGCTGATGTTTGCCTATATTGAAACCGGAATGAACCTCATTGATGTTGAAGATGTGGCTTTAGGACATGTGAGGGCCATGGAGCGAGGCCGGATTGGTGAACGATATATTCTTGGGAATCAGAATCTGATGTTTCGAGATATCTGTCAGATGCTCAGTCAATTGACGGGGGTGCCTGCGCCACGTGTTCGATTGCCCTGGAAGTGGATTGTTCCTCTCGCCCATGTGAATACCTGGATTGCCAATCATGTCACGCACAAAACTCCTCGGATTCCCTTGGAAGGTGTACGCATGGCTAAATATCGAATGCATTATGACTGCACGAAAGCGCGTAATGAACTTGATCTTCCGCAGACATCAGTAGAAACGGCCCTCAAAAAAGCGGTAGGGTGGTTTCGCCAGCACGGCTACGCCTAACTCCAGTCGGGAAATGTTGAAAAAAGCCACCAGCAGCGCTCCCTGAATGAGTAAGAGGTGAGAAGTAAACAGTGAGGAGCAAGAGTGAAAAACAGCCTGTCAGGTCATCCTTTGGCTTCTCTCCTTACGTCTCACGCCCGACTCCTCACGATCTCTGACGGACCCTTCGGCAATGCTCAGTGCATGCTTTTTTGGGCATTCCACGCAGTTCGTCGCATTGAATGCTGATCGGGCATTAACAGGTTTTTGAATTTTTTTTCAACAGGCCCATAATTCACCTTTTCTCAACCTCTATTCTCCTCATAGATAAAGGCGAACTGTGGATTTTCTTTTTCTGCTCGCAAATACAGTCATTCTTCGCCCTTATGTTTTTGTGTTTCTTGCCGTCTCGCTCTATATCGCTCGGCCACTGTTAGGGTGGAAGAGAACATGGCGTTTGTTTGGCATCACCTGGGCTACTGCGTTTATTTGTGAATTCTCGTCAACGCGGATTGGGATTCCGTTTGGTGACTATTTTTATACCGGCTCCACCGAAGGGCAGGAGCTGTATATTTTCAATATTCCCTTTATGGATTCTCTCTCGTTTTCATTCCTCTTATTTGCCAGCTACTGTGTGGCTCTTGTTTTTGTGCTTCCGCATGCGAAAATGGCTGAGCACCAAGGCTGGCTTTTTGATGCCAGGCTGCGGACCTCTTGGCCTGTTGTCGGGCTCACCGTCGTGTTGTTCACGTTTTCGGATGTTATTATTGACCCGATCGCCCTGCAGGGCGATCGATGGTTTTTGGGAAAAATTTACGGATATCCCCATGAGGCCATCTATTTTGGTATTCCGCTGGCAAACTTTGCTGGCTGGGCTGTGGTCGGCTTTGTGTCGTTATTCTGTTACCGGTGGTTGGAGCAAGGTCCCTACGCCGCTGCCGCTGTGCCCCGGAAAATCGTCAAACGACAACTACTGTTAGGGATTGGTTTATATTATGGAGTGCTCGCATTTAATTTAGGCGTCACCTTTTGGATCGGAGAGATCTTCATGGGCATGGTGGGCTGCTTTATCGTTGTTCCACTGACGGCAGCTCTCTTGGTGACTTTATGGCGAGAAAATACCTTTTCGACGGTTCCTGACGTAATAAATGAAGGCAGCTTGATGCGAGGCGATTAGATGTGACAAGTAGCCCTGACTTGAGGCCATGACCAAGAGGTCGGTATGATGTACCTATGAAGGGATTTTTTATTCGATGTGGAATTACGGGATTCGCTGTGTTATTGGCGAGCCAAATTATTCCCGGCATCGAAATCATCAGTGTTGGCTCAGGTGTGGCAGCGGTCGTGATTCTGTCATTCTTAAACGCCATTATTCGGCCAATCCTCTACCTCTTGTCGGCGCCATTTATTCTGGTGACCTTGGGTTTTTTCATGGTGTTGATCAATGCCTTTTTACTCTATCTCGTTTCAGGGCTTGTCAAAGGCTTTCTTGTCTCAGGGTTTTGGCCAGCGGTTGGCGGTGCCATTTTGATTAGCATTATCAGTGGTATACTAAATTTATGGGTTTCTGAGAAGGGTACGATTGAAATGGCACATCGTTCGCCGACCGGTCGAAAAATTCGCCATATTAATTAATGTCGAAATGCGACTGCTTCCCTAAAGAGAGATTCCTGGGAATCAAACATCATTGTGAGTGAAAAGAATACCTGAAAGATTATTGAACGCGCAGTTCTACGTAGTCAAAACATACCAAGTGAAGAGAGAGGAATAGTGTGAATGGCCAATCGTTCTGCATCACCCTTGCCTTTGAAGCAACAAAGTACCCTTCAAAAAATATTGACATCTGCCGTCAATGAGGTCGGCATGGAGGCGGCGTTGGTTGCCATTATGGCGCATGATAGTGGGCCGCTGATTGAGCAGGTGTCTCGAGGGTTTTCGGCCAGAGAAATTCGTGCCATTCTCCGAGCCTTGTCGCTAGAGGAACTGAAAAGTGTCAGTCCACGAAATGCGACGGAAGGAGCGGAGCTCAATAGTGTGCTACGTGTGCGAATGGTGACACCCGGGACGAAAGTTGCGCTGGCGCTCCCCTTAAAATTTGGTGGGCGAGTTTATGGCACTCTGGTTCTGGCTAGGCGAGAGAATGTGGCGCTGACGAAACGAGAGAAAACGACGTTGACGACGAATGTCAACTTTATTACCGGAGAGTTAACCAAAGCGGGGCTTTTTGGTTCCTCCATAATTTTGGGTAATCCGATCGTCGCGAATGAACCGATTGAAGTTCCTGAGAGTGAAGCCCCTGTGGTCGTGGCTCGAACCTATACGAATGAGCGTGTGCAGGCGCGGATTGTCAATATTTTGACAGAAGTGGAGGGTACCTCCTTTGATCGTGGGTGGGTGACCATTTATGACCCGCTGCATGCTTCCTTAGAAGTACTCGGCGTGCTTGGAACGCAAAAGCGCGATCTGAGTCCAGGGCAGCTACTTTCCCTTAATGATTCTGCCTCCGGCTGGTGTGTCCGTCATCGAAAAGCCAGGAGTGATAATAATTTGGCATCAACTCAAGGGCGATTCCATGATTATAAGCAATTGTTTAAGGATAAATTTACGTCCACGATCGTGGTGCCGTTTTATGTGAGAGGTCGAGCCGCAGGGACCCTCACCTTGGCCTCGAAGACTCCTAACCAGTTTGATCATAATGGGAGTGATTTGAAAACTCTTGAGGCTGTCACGGCAAAACTTCTTGAATTATTTGAAGACCCATCGTGTCATCTTTCCGTGATGGAGCCTGCCCCCATTCAATCTGAGAAACCGGCTGCCAAAGGTGGGCAGGTTTTTCCCGCTCCACCTCCAGAGGGAGGGGATGTGCGAAAAGATGAACGACGTGCGGCACTTCACGAGGTGAGTTCGTTTTTGGCCACAGAAATTCGAGAACCGATTGGGTTTATTCGGGCACAGTTGGAAGAAATTACCACTGACTCTGAATTAGACTTTGATTCCCAATCACGTGTGGAAAATGCCATGCGAGATATGATCAGGATGGAAACGGTTCTCAATGAGATCTTAGATTTTGCCAAACCATTGGAGCTTGATCGGAAAATGTGCCGAGTTCAGGATTTGCTCGATGAGGCGTTTTCCTTGGTTTCCACTGATTTGCGGGTGAATCGAATTGAAGTCATGAAAAAAGTTCCTGCTCGTTTGGCCCAAGTTCGTTGGGATGAGGGGAAAATGCAGAACGTGTTCCTCTGTATTTTTAAAAATGCCATTGAAGCGATGTCTCCCGGTGGTCATTTACGGGTCGAAGTCATGCTAACTCGAGCACGAAAGCCAGAACTCCAAATTGTGATCGCCAACGACGGGGTGCCGATCCCAGCCGAGCTTGTGGGTAAAGTGTTTGAACCATACTTCACGACCAAACGGTCAGGGACAGGGTTGGGCTTAGCCACGGTGAAAAAAGTCGTAGAAGAACATCAAGGGCAAATTAGTCTAGAGAGTGAGCCCGATAAGGGAACCACACTGACCATTTTGATGCCGGCTCCGAAGCCCAGGACTCCTTATCGTCCTCGTCGGCCAGTCAGTCGACCGAGTGCAGCCGAGTCATAAAAAATAAAATTTGAGATTCTTAAGCAATTATGTCTAGAGGCTTGACACCACCGTCCATTCTGCCTAAGATTCCGCTCTTCCATTGAAATTTGAAGATCACATGAATACATTGTGACCATTTTCTATTGTTAACCCGTTATAACTAACAAAG